>JAPLKL010000001.1 GCA_026388095.1 Elusimicrobiota bacterium
AAAAGCCACGCCGGTAGCATCCCCGCAACAGGGGATACCTCGGCGTGGTGGTGCAGTAGTCTAACATGTTTAGGAATATCTCACACGCACGAAATTACGGGAAAATTCAGCGGAGGCGTCACAAATTGAGCGAATCATGCGTCCCTTGTACTGGATCAAGGTGCTGGGGCTGGATCTCTTAACAGAATGGATGGGGCAGCCGGTGCCGAGCAAGAGCGCGCTGAAATCTTCCTTGGGTTGGAAATGGACTATCCGGCCTGCAGGGGCTTGCCGGACTACGGGCCGCCCGCATCCCTGCAGGCTCAGGAGACCAAAGGCCAGAGTGGCCGGGACCGCAAGGGAATACGCGCGGTTCGGCTTCATCGAACCGATAATACCATATCCAGAAAGCCGGCATAGCAAGGCTTGCCGCGGCCAGGGGTGTGCTATAATCCCCGCATTATGACGCCGCTCTTCTCGCTTCTGGCCATCGCCTCTTGGTCCTGCGCCGGCCCCAACGTCGCCCTGCAGCTCTACGACGCGAAGCAATGGGACTTGGTCAAATCCGCGTCCGTCGCCTGGGGCGACCAAGCCGCCCCCAGCAGCGTCCTGCTGCTCAAGTCCAAGCGGCCGGCGGGCCGCTCCGGCGTCGGCGATCCCCTGCAGCCCGTGGACCTGCTCGTGGTGCGCGACGGCGCGGTCGTCTATCGCTTCCTGCCGACGTCCCCCAAGACTTCCGCGGAGCCGCAGTCCGTCTTCTTCGTGAAAGACACCGAGAAGAACGGCATCGGCGTCCAAGACGTGACCAATGACGGCAAGCCCGAGATCGTCTTCTACTCAGGGTACAACGGCGCGTCCCGGGACGTCTCGGTCATGCATGTCCTGGGCTATGACCCGGCCCATAAGGCCTGGCGCGAGCTCAAGAAGTTCGGAAGATCCTACGGGTCCGGGCCGGTCGTTGATTTCGACTGGCTCGCGCTCGGCGGCTCGACCTACGGCATCGAGGCGGAGTCCGTCGAGTTCCTGCCCGACGACCCGCTCTCCTGCAACGTCTGCCCCAAGTTCTACGAGTACCGCGTCTACCGCTGGGAGGAGGGGGGCAAGGGCGGCCGGTCATGCTTCGCGCTTCTGGGGACCTTCAACAGCGAGCAGGCCGTGGAAGACCCCATCGCGGGCAACCGCCCCTTCATCCTCGACAGCCTCAAGAAGCTGCACATCGCCGGGCGCCGGGCCCGGCCCTGCCCCTAGAGGCGGCTAGCAGGCTGCTGATAAAGTTCGTTCTGCGAGCGCCCGGCGGCCGTCTGCCGGGCGCAACCGACCCGCGAAGCGGGGCGGCAGAACCCATCCGATAGGTTGCACGAAGGATGGCGCCTTCGGCGCGACTGGCCCAGACAGGCTGCGCCCGTCTGGGCCAGTTCGGGGATGGACTGTTGCCCGCTACCGAAAGGACTGTGTCCGGACCACTCCTGTCCTGGGAAAATCCGTCGCGCGACGCAACAAACCCTGATGAAACAGCCTCCGGTCGGGATTGTCCGACGGAAAACCGGCA
>JAPLKL010000002.1 GCA_026388095.1 Elusimicrobiota bacterium
AGCGTGACCCTCGCGGACCATCGCCTTGCGTTTCGCTTGGAGTCCCTGCGACCAGGTTCTCCAGAGGACTTGCACCTCCCAGTCATGCTCATGCTGGGCACACCGCCGGCCTCGGAACCCCTACGGGGTTCCGAGGGTCTTGACGGCAGCGGCCGACGGAAGCGGACCTTAAGCGACCGGCATTGCGTCTAGCGGGCCGCCTGCCGGAGCTGACCGCACGCCGCGCCGATATCGCAGCCGCGCGGCCAGCGCGGGTGCGCGTTGACGCCCCTGGCGCGCAGTTCGGCCAGGAAAACTTCCGTGGCGCGGTCGTCAGACGGCTCGTATGAGGCTGCCTGCAGGCCGGGCCCAGTGGGGTTGTACCGGATGAGGTTGACGTGCATGCTCCGCGCGCCGAGCCAGGCCGCCAACGCGCGCGCGTGGCCGGGCGAATCGTTGACTCCTTTGAGGAGGCAATACTGGATGATCACCGGCCGGCCGCGCAGGGCCTGGAACCGGTCGGCGGCGGCCAGGATGTCCGCGATCGAGAAGCGCCGGGCCATGGGCAGCAGCCGCGCGCGGGCGGCGTCGTCCGGGGCGTGCAGCGACACGGCCAGGTTGATGGGCAGGCCCGCCTCGGTCAGCGCGTCGATGCCCGGCACGATGCCCACGGTGGACACGGTGACCTGCGCCCAGCCGAGTCCGCCCAGCGCGTTGTCGGCCATCCGGCGCACGGCCGCGAGCACGGCGTCGAGGTTGAGCAGAGGCTCGCCCATGCCCATGAACACGACGTTGCGCAGGCGCCGCCCGGCGGCCGCGGCCTCCCGCCGCAGGGCGAAGAGCTGCTCGATCATCTCGCCCGAGGAGAGGTCGCGCTCGAAGCCCGCCTTGCCCGTGGCGCAGAAGTCGCAGCCCAGGGCGCAGCCCACCTGGGAGGAAAGGCAGGCGGTCGCGCGGTCCGGCCGGAAATCCGCCAGCAGCACGGTCTCGACCGTGCGCCCGTCCGCCAGGCGCAGGAGCAGCTTGGCGGTGCCGTCCGCCGCCACCCGGCGCGCGGCCAGGCTGGCGGCGTGGGAGGGGAACTCGGAGCGCAGCCGTTCGAGCAGGCCGTCCGGCAGCGGCCGGCCTGCGGCGGGCAGCCCTCCGTCGCGGGCGTAGAAATGGCGGAGCAGGCGGGCCGCGTGCACGGGCTTGAAGCCCCAGCTCGCGAACAGCGTCTCGAGGTCGCGGGTCGTGAGGTCGGCGAGGGTCAGCGGCGGCATGGGAGGGTCCGGAGCGATGTCGTGATGGACGGCTCCCCAATCATAGCAAAAGGCCGCCGCGTCAGATCCGCCTCGGCCTGCGCTATAATAGCTCACCCAGGCCCGGGCATGAGAATCCGCTGCGACCTCCGGATCAACGGCGAATCACGCAAGCTCATCATCGTGCCCGGCATCAATGAGCCCGTCGAACATCGAGCTCTCAAGCTGGCCTCTTATCTCCTCTTCTGGCCGCAGGACCCCGCGATCGATATCAGCCCCAAGACCCCCGCGCTGGCCGACTACGACTTCCTCCCTGACCTCATGGCCCTGGATGACACCGGCGCCATCCAGCTCTGGGTCGAATGCGGCAGCACCACCATGAACAAGCTCACCAAGCTCACGCGCCGGCTGCCCCGGGGCCGCATCGTCGTCATGAAGGAGACCGAACGCGACGCCCAGCGCCTGCGCGAAGAGCTCCGGGCGCAGCTCGAACGCGAGGCCCGCGTCGAGATCCTGGCCTGGCCCGGCCGCCTGTTCCGCGATTGGGTCTCGGCCCTGCGGGAGAACACCGAGGTCTATGGGGAGAGCGGCGGGCTGCGCATCGACGTGGTCGTCAACGAGCGCCCCTTCGCAGCGGAGCTCAAGCGCCTTTAGGGACGGGGCGGACGGCTCCGGAAGTCCCGGATGCGCAGGATGCCGGGGGCCAGGGCCGGCGCGTCGGGGCGGTGCTGGGTCAGGACGAAGAAGGACGACGCTTCCGGGAATGCCTTCTGCAAAATGTTGCTGTTGGCCGGCTCGTTCTCGAAGATCGCCGTGACCTCGCCCAGGCGCCGCAGGTAGGCGGCCACGTCCCTCTTGAACGCCTCGTCGGCTTCCTCGAATTGCCTTTTGACCACCATCATCGTGCCCATGATCCCCACCGGGAAGCCGTAGAGACGCAGAGCCTCAGCGGTACCCACGAACATCCGGCCCAGATCCCGCCCCGTCAGATAGATCACCGTCGCCCCGGCCTCATGGACACGCTTCACATAAGCCTTGGCGCCCGGCAGAGGGATGTCGAACTTCTGGTAGTCGTCCGAGAAGAAGCGCTTGGCCCATTCTTTCTCTATCAGCGCCGCCTCGCGGCGGGACCTCACACCGAGCTTGCGCAAAGTCCCGGTCAAACTGTACTCCACGATGCCCAACTCATGGAAACGGTCGAAAGCCGCGACCAATTGCGGCAGCTCCCGGTCGAACAGCTCGGAGAGCTCCCGCAGGATGAAGATCGTCCGCGAACGGTTGTCGAACAAGGTGCCGTCCAGATCGAAGATCGCCAAGGTCGATATGTTCTTGGCGGTCTTTCTCTTGACGAGGTCCACGACCGCATCGAGCCGCTGGTCCTGCCTCTTCTGGTCCGCCGCGCTCCAGGCCTTCATGCCGGCTGGGGCGGCGGGGGCGCCGGCACGACCTTGCCGCCCGCGCAGACCCGGTTCTTGCCATCGCGCTTGGCTTGGTAGAGGTTGAGGTCGGCCCGGTGCAGGACGTCGGCGGCCGAGACCTTCTCGTTGCCCGACAGCGAGGCCACCCCGATGCTCACCGTGGCCATGTGGTGGCTCTTGGCGAAGGAGGTGCAGATGCGCCGGGCCACCACGCCGGCCATCTCGTGGTCCGCGCCCGGCATGATGACCAGGAACTCGTCGCCGCCCAGCCGGCCGAAGATATCGGCGGCGCGCACGCTGGCCGCGATGGTCTCGGCCGTCTCCTTGATGACCCGGTCGCCGAAGAGATGGCCGTGCAGGTCGTTGACCTTCTTGAAGTCGTCGATGTCGAGCAGGAGCAAGGAGAGCGGGGCCTGGCCGGTCAGGGAGCGCTGCATCTCCAGTTCCAGCACCTCGTGGAGATAGCCGTGGGTGTAGCAGCCGGTCAGACCGTCGGTGACGGACTTGAGGTGCAGCTCGTCGATGCGGGCGCGCAGGATGCGGTTGTTGACGCGCTGTTCCTCGCTGCGCAGGCCCAGGATATAGCCGAAGACCATGAAGCTCAGGATGGTCCCGATGGCCATGATCGCGTAGAAATTCGCGTTGTACTGGAGCTCGTAGCGGATCCATTGCGTCGTCAGCAGGGGGCCGGCCAGCAGGTAGCGCATGAGGAAGGCCCCGACGGGCGTGATCAGCCCGACGGCGAAGCCCAGCGCCGGGTAGAGCGCGGTGTGGGGCAAGGAGCGCAGGAAGGCCCGGGGCTCTTCCAGGTCGCTCCTGCGCCGCCGGATCGTCTTCATCGGGAGATTATATCGTATATTTCAGAAGAGGAACATGGCCCGGACGTTGCCCCCGTCCCAGGGGTGGGAGAGCGGCTCGTCGACGTCCAGGGTCCCGTAGAGGCCGATGCGGCCCGAGGGGCCGAAGACGAAGTCCAAGCCCGCTCCCAGCAGAGCCTCGGCCACGGTGCGGTACATCGAGGGGCCGTTGGCGGTGCGCAGCTGGCGGTCCTCTCCCAGGCTGAAGTAGCTTCCCAGCTCGGAGACCAGCCAGGGCTTGAGGTCCCGCCGCCAGCGCAGGTAGGGCTGGGACTCCCAGCGGCGGAAGATGATGCCCGGTTCCGAGGAGCCCGTGAAATCGGTCAGCGCCGGGCGCACGATGAGCCGGTGGCCGAGCTCGATGCGGTCCCGGCCTCCCAAGGCTCCTTCCAAAGCCGCCTGCAGGCGGTGCTCGGCCCACTTGGTGGTCGCGGAGGTCTGTCCCGGCCCGGCCGGCGTGAAGAGGTCGCCTTTGGCCTCGTAATCGTAGCCGTAGGAGAGCCTGCGGCTGAAGCGTCCGGGGGGGGAGTGGAGCAAAGTCAGGTCCGCCTTCGTGCGGCGGTAGGAGAAGGTCCGGTTTTCGTCGGGCACCAACCGGCGCGTGGGGGAGTCCAGCATGAAAGTCGCCGTCACCCGCCAGTCCTCTGCCGGTTCTGCGGTCAGACTCAGCTCGTCCGTGGCCGGGTAGGTCTCGTAGCGTTGGGTGGTGTGGCCCCGTGTGTTGAAATTGAAGTCCACGAAGGTGTGCCGCGCCGCGGCGCGCAGGCCGGGCAGCGGCTGGTAGGCCAAGCCCAGGCCGATGTCCGAGTCTTCCTTATGGAAGGTGGGCTCCCCGAACACTGAGGCCGAGAACCCCAGCCCCAGCTTCTGCTCCAGCTCCAGCCGGTAGTGGAAGTATTGGTGCTCCCGGTCCTCGTCTTGGAACAGGCGGAACTTGAAGGCCAGCCCTCGGGGGAGGGCCTTGTCGAAGCGCAGTTCCTGCAGCAGCAGAAGGTCGCAGCAGCCGAGGCTGGCCCCGTTGATGCGGTAGGCCGGCGCCGTGGAGGCGCTCCAGGCGTCGTCCCAGACCAGGGGGTACGAGAAGGCCGTGGTGTGCAGGAAATACTCCGGCTCGAGACGGGACGATATGTCGATGACATCCATCTCCGTGGCGTCGAAGAGCGCGGCCGCCGGCGCGGGGCAGGACAGGAGGGCGGCCAGCAGCGCCGCCCGGATCACGGGACCGGAAGGTCCTCCGGGTTGCAGGCCCAGAGGAACGCGGCCGGCTCCTCGGCCTTGAGCTCGAGCGCCACCAAGCCGGCCGGCTTGAGGCTGAAGACCGCTTTGGAGAGGGCCTCGACCAGCTCTCCCAACTGGGGCTGGTGCCCCACCGCCAGGACCTCGGAGAGACCCGCGCAGCGCTGGCGCAGCCGCGCGGCCAGCTCCTCGGCGGAGAGCGCGTTGGCCAGGGGCGTGAAGGCCTCCAGCCCTGGGGCTGGCTTGAGCACGGTCGCGGCTTCTTTGGCGGTCTCGACGGCACGCCGGAGCGGGCTGTGCAGGATGAGGCTCGGCCGCGCGCCGCGACTTGCGAGACAGAGCGCGGCCTTGCGCACCTCGGCACGTCCCGCATCGGATAGGGGCCGGTCGAAGTCCTTGGCCACGCCCGCTTCGGCGGCGCTGGGAGAGCGTCCATGGCGCAGGAGATAGAGCTTCATGAGCGCAGAGAGCCTATCAAATCCAGGGCTCGGATTGCAGTCTCAGGTCGAGTGCGCCCGCGTCCGCGGCCGCCTTCTTCTTCATGACGATTCTCCCGGCGCTTGCTGACGCCGGCTGCGGCGGCGGACCCGGTCCCGCCAAGGATATCATAGCCTTATCCTGGCCCTCTAGAGATGGTATGATAGCGGTCCCTATGCGACATTCAGGCCTCCTTTCCCTGTCGGCTGCGCTGATTTTGGCCGCGGGCCCGGCCCGCGCCGCGGTCTCCGACCCCGTCCTGACCGCCATGCAGGAGGAGCTCTCCCGGTCCGTCTCCAAGCTCAGCCGCGCCGAGTCCGCTCCGCTCTATTACCTCGCCTACGAGGTGACCGACGCGGCCGATGACTGGCTGGGCGCGAGCCTGGGGGGCCTGGAGACGGATGTGCAGGGCTCGAGCCGCTACCTGGATACGGACGTGCGCGTCGGCTCCAGCCGGCTCGACAACACCCACGAGATCAAGGGCCGGGACTCCTGGATGGACAGTTCGCAGCGCGCCAAGGTGCGCCTGCCCATCGAGGGCGACATCCCGGCCTTGCGCGCCGCGATGTGGCAGCAGACCGACGCCGCCTTCAAGGCCGCCTTGGAGCGCTTCACCAAGGTCAGGACCAACCGGGCCGTGACCGCCGACGAGGAGGACCGCTCACCGGACTTCTCACAGGAGGGGGCCGCGGCCAGGCACTCCGATGTCGTGGGGTCGCCTCAGCTCGACCGGCGCCTCTGGCGCGCCAGGCTCAGGGACTATTCGGCCCGGTTCAAGGACCTCCCCTTCGTCTTCGACTCCGGCGCGGGCCTGGAGCTCAGCCGCGTGGACCGGCGCTTCGTCTCCAGCGAAGGCGCCGCCCTGCGCACGGGCAACCTCTACGTCCGTCTGTCCTACCGGCTCACCTCCCGGACCGCGGACGGCATGGACCTCTACCGCTTCAAGGCCTACGACGTGGACCGCCTGGAGGACCTGCCCTCGGATGAGGCCGTCAAGCGCGACATGGAGCAGTCCATAGCCGAGCTCAAGTCCCTGCGGGACGCGCCGCTCATCGAGCCCTTCGCGGGCCCGGTCATCCTGAAGAACCGCGCCGCCGCGGTCTTCTTCCATGAGATCTTCGGCCACCGGGTCGAGGGCCAGCGCCAGAAGAAGGAGAGCGAAGGGCAGACCTTCACCAAGAAGCTCGGCCAGCCCGTGGTCTCGAGCTTCATCTCGGTCTACGACGACCCGACCCTGGAGCGATTCCAGGGGACTTTCCTGCGCGGCGCCTACAAGTACGACGACGAGGGCGTCCCGACGCAGCGGGTGGCTTTGGTCGAGAACGGCCTCCTGCGTAATTTCCTCATGAACCGCATGCCCATCGCCGGCTTCCCCCGCTCCAACGGCCACGGCCGGCGCGAGCCGGGCCATGCCACCGTGGCGCGCATGGGCAACACGCTCGTGGAGGCCTCCCGCACGGTGCCCTATGCTCAGCTGCGCCGGATGCTGCTCGACGAGTTGGCCCGCCAGAAGAAGCCCTACGGCTTGGTCTTCGACGACATCTCCGGCGGCTACACCATGACCGGCCGGGAATCGGTGCAGGCCTTCAAGGTCCAGCCGCTGCTGGTCTACAAGGTCTACGCGGACGGCCGCCCCGACGAGGTCGTGCGGGGGGTGGACATCGTGGGCACGCCGATCGCGGGCTTCATGAAGATCCTGGCCGCGGGCGATGATCCGGCCGTCTTCAACGGCACCTGCGGGGCCGAGTCGGGCTCGGTCCCGGTCTCGGCCGTGTCGCCCAGCCTGCTCATCTCCGAGATGGAGGTGGAGAAGGTGGCCAAATCGCAGGCCAAGCCGCCCATCCTGCCGCCGCCGTACGGGGACAAGCCATGAACAACGAGAGCTTGCTTGGCCGTTGGATGGCGCGGCGACCTTCGGTCGCCGCGCAACCGGCGCCCCCCCGGGGGGGGCGCCGGTTCCGTTGGGGGACGATGGCCGTCCTGGTCCTGGGCCTGCCGATACAAGCCACCGCCGCGCTGCCCGCCAACGACGTCGTCTTCCGGGCCATGCAGGACGAGATGTCCCGCAACATGCGCCGGCTGCGCATGGACGACCTGCCCGGGCCGTATTATCTGGCCTACACGGTCCGGGAAGGGACGCAAGCCTTCATCACCGCGGGCTTCGGCGCCCTGGAGGGCAGCCAGATCAGCCCTTTCCTGGAGGCGCGGGTGCAGGTGCGGGTGGGGGATTCCTCCTTCGACAACACGAACTTCGTCCCGGCCGGCTTCGGGTCCGGCGGCCCGGGCCTCACCAACGCCTCCTTCGAGGACGATTACGACAATCTGCGCTTCTCCTTGTGGTCGCTGACCGACGAGACTTACAAGAGCGCCCTGGAGAGCCTGGCCAAGAAGAAGGCCTTCCGGGAGAAGCACCAGATCGTGGAATCACTCGACGATTTCTCCGGCGAGCCGCCCGTTCAGCGCTTCGAACCTTTGGCTTGGACGCCCATCGACCGCGGGCTCTGGGAGCGGCGCTTGCGGGAGCTTTCCGCGGTCTTCCGCGACTTCCCTGAGATCCAGGACTCGCGCGTGGACCTGAGTTTCTTCAGCGGCACCAAGAGGTTCCTCAACAGCGAGGGGACCGCGGTGCGCGGCTCGGACAACCAGATCAACATCGAGGTCAGCGTCAACACCCAGGGCCGGGACGGCCTGCGCTTCGGCGATTCGGAGGGGCTGCATTATCCGGCCTGGGCCGACGTCCCGTCCCAGACGGACCTGCTCGCCGAGGTGCGGCGTTTCGCCCGGGGCGTGGCGGACGTGGTGCACGGCTCGACGGTGGAGGCCTACGTGGGCCCGGTGCTCTTCGAAGACGAAGCCGCGGCGGAGTTCTTCGACGTGCAGCTGGTGGACAACATCTCCAGCCCGCGCGGCAGTTGGTCCGAGGACGAGAACAACCGTGTCTATGACCCGCCGCCGTTCGTTAGCCGCCTGGGCATGCGCGTGGCCGTGCCTTGGCTGAGCTTCGTCGACGACCCGCTGCTGGAACGCTATGGCGGCGTGCCGCTCTTCGGCCATTACGACTTCGACGACGAGGGCGTGCCGGCCCGGCGCCTGGATCTGGTGCGCAAAGGCAAGCTCGTGGACCTCTACATGAGCCGCGCGCCGATCCGCGAGCTCAAGCATTCCAACGGTCATGGGCGCTCCGCTTTCTTCGGCGATCCGTCGGGCCGGATGGGCAGCCTCATCGTGACGCCGGAGAAGCCCGTGCCGCTCTCCGAGCTCAAGGACCGGATGCGCGCGATGTGCCGGGACCTGGAGCTCGACTACGGCATCGTGGTGCGCGAGATGGGGGGCTTGACTCCGGTGCGGGCTTATAAGGTCTACGCGGCCGACGGCCGCGAGGAGCCGCTGGCGGGGGTGGAGTTCGTGGGCGCGGGGTTCCGGCCTTTGCGCGACATCGTGGCCGCTTCCAAGGAGATGTACGTGTTCAACTTCCTGCACGGATCCACCGGCCGCACCGTGGTCCCGGCCTCGATCGTGGCGCCGTCGATCCTGGTCCAGGAGATGGAACTGCGCAAGACCGAGCGCAAGCCGGAGCGTCTGCACTACCTCAAGAAACCCTTCTTCGCGGGGAAGGGGAAGTGACCTAGAAGAAGTACCGGAACTGGTACCAGAACTCTTCGCGCAGCTTGTCGAGCCGCGGCCTGCGGCGCCACTCCTCAAGCTTGAGCTCCCGCGCCGACCCCAGGTCGCCTGCGAACTTCTTCTTCATCTGCGCGGCCAGCACCGTGTCGAGCACGAGCAGGTTGACCTCCAGGTTGTGGCGCAGGCTGCGATGGTCCATGTTGTAGGACCCCACCGTGCACCAGACCCCGTCGACGACCGCCATCTTGGCGTGAAGGATGGAGCGCTCCCACTGGAAGAGCCGCACCCCGTTGCGCAGGAGGAAGTCGAAGGTGCGCCGCCCCGCGTGCCACACCGCGGGGTGGTCGGAGCGGCCCGGCACGAGCAGGCGCACCGAGACCCCGCGCCGCGCCGCCCCGGCCAGCGCCCGCAATATCCCGTGGCCCGGGAGGAAATAGGCGTTGGCGATGGCCACCTCCCGGCGCGCCGCGCGCAGGGCATCGAGGTAGGCCCGCCGTATGCGGTAGCGGTTGAGGAACTCCTGGTTGGCCGCCACCCAGGCCAAGGAATCCCCGGGCCGTGACTGCTCCGCGTCCTCCAAGGGAAACCACTGCTTGGTCTCCTTGACCCAGACCGCGCGGAAGAGCCGGTCGAGTTCGCGCACCGCCGGGCCCTCGATGCGCACGTGCGCGTCGTTCCAGCCCCGGCCGCCCTTCTCGCGCGGGACTTGATCCTGCGAGATGTTCATGCCGCCGGTGAAGGCGGTGCGGCCGTCCACCACCAGGATCTTGCGGTGGTCGCGCCGGGACCAGGCCCAGCGGGCGCGCCAGGGCGCCAGGGGATGATATTCCAGGACGCGCACCCCGGCGCCGCGCAACTGGTCGAGGAACCCCGGGTCGATGTAGTGCGAGCCGGCCGCGTCGAAGATGAGGCGCACGCTCACTCCCTGGCGCGCCTTCTCCATGAGCCGGCGGCCGAACTCCCGGCCGGTCGAGTCGCTGTCGAAGATGTAGGTCTCGAGGTGGACCGACTTGCGCGCCGAATCTATGGTCTCCCACATGGAGCGGAAGGCCTCGACACCGTCGCCGAGGAAGGTGATGCGGTTGCCGGGCAGGAACTTGTCGAGGTCCTGGCTGAAGTCCCCGGAGCCCGGCGGCACGCGCCGCAGGAAGCCGCGCAGGAGCTGGGCCCAACGCATGGGGCAAGTATATAAAGAAAACCGGCGCCGCGACGGCGCCGGGCTCTTTTGCTAGAATCCTCGCGTGGAGTGCCAGCGCGCGGACGGATTGCTGCAGGCGCTGAGCCAAGGCGACTGGCGGCACTTGGCGCCCATGCTCCTGCCGTTGGCGCTCTTGCCGGTCCTCCTCCACGCCTTGTCGCGGCTGGGCGGCTGGGCGGCCTTGGCCGAGCGGTATCCGGCGACGGGGGAGGCGCCCCGGCCGCGCTGCCGGTTCGGGCATGCCATCTTCCGGCGCTGGTGCGGGTACAACGGCTGCCTCATCGTCTCGGCCGATCAGACGGGATTGTCCCTTTCGCTCTGGCCGGTCTTCTCCATCGGACACGCCCCCATCTTCATCCCCTGGTCCGAGGTCCGGGAGATCCGCCGGGTCGCCATGTGGGGCCGGCCCATCTATCGCATCATCACGGCGCGGGCGCCGGAGGTGGACTTCGCCCTGCACGGGCGGGCCTGGGAGTTCATCCGGCCGCATGTCGAGGCCGCAGGCGTCAAGGTCATCGGATAGATCGCCCCGGGCGCCCATGCCCGCGCGTCCCAAATGCTAAGATAGCTCCTTGATGGCCGGCAAGGAACACTTCGACAAGCTGCTCAAGCTCCTGGAGATGGAGCGCCTCGCTGAAAAAGAGGAGAACCTCCGCGAGCTCAAGCGCTTCCCATTGTCCACGCGCGAGGCCCTGGGCAAGACCGTCACGGGACTCCTCATCGACGGCATCGGCACGGGCTTGGGCGGCATGCCCTTGGTGACCCTCTCGCGCCAGCCCAAGGGCGAGGACCTCGCCCCCTTCCATGCCATGAGCCAGGGCGACAACGCCCTGCTCACCTTCCCGCCGGGCAGCCAGCCCGAGGACTGCGAGGGGACCTTCTATAAGGTGGACGAGTACCAGGCCACCATCGCCCTCAACGGCCCGGAGCCGGCCCAACTCGGCCGCGGGCTCTGCCAAGTCGACCGCCTCGGCTCGGACGCCACCTATCGCCGCATGAAGAAGGCCTTGGCCACGGCGGCGGACGCGCGCAAGAACCGCACCGCGGCGCTACGCGAGGTCTTCCTCGGCGAGGCGGCGCCGGACCGCCGCCGGGCGCGCAAGCTCCAGCTCTTCAACGAGGCCCTCAACGAGTTTCAGCGGGACGCGGTCAAGCGCTGCCTGGCTGCGACGGACGCGGCCTTGGTGCACGGGCCTCCCGGGACGGGCAAGACCACGGTCTTGGTCGAGATCATCCGCCAGGCCGCGGCCATGGGCGAGCGCGTCCTGGCCACCGCTCCGTCCAACATCGCGGTGGACAACATCCTCGAGAAGCTCCAGGATTCGGGGCTGCGCCTGGTGCGGCTGGGCCACCCGGCGCGCACCTTGGAGTCCCTGCGCCACGCCAATCTCTCGGCCCTCGTCGAGGAAGACCCCGGCTACCAGGAGGTCCAGGAGCTCGACGCCTGGCGCGAGCGCCTGGTCAAGCGCCGCTCCCGTTTCGGCCGCGGCCAATTGGGCTACGAGGAGCGCCAGGAGCGCGACCGCGAGATCGCCAAGCTCTGGCGCCAGGCCCGCGACATCGAGTCCGACATCTCCCGGCGCATCATCGCTTCCGCGCAGGTCGTGCTCTCCACCCACGGCGGGCTCTCGCGCAACCTGGTCAAGGGCGGCTTCGACCTGGTGGCGCTCGACGAAGCCTCGCAGGCGACCGAGCCCCTGTCCTGGATCCCCCTGACGCTGGCCGACCGGGCGGTGTTCGCCGGCGACTCCATGCAGCTGCCGCCGACCATCTACTCGCAGGAGGCGGCCGCGCAGGGTCTCTCCACCACCCTCTTCGACCGCTTGAAGGACATCCTGCCGGGGACTTTGCAGAGCCTTCTGCGCGTGCAGTACCGCATGCACGAGACCATCATGCGCTTCTCCTCGGAGCAGTTCTACGAGGGCAAGCTCATCGCGCACGAGTCCGTGGCCGCGCACACCGCGGCGGAACTCCCCGGAGTCGAGGCCACGGACCTGACCACCACGCCCCTGACCTTCGTCGACACCGCCGGCGCGGGCTTCTCCGAGTCCTGGAACGAGATGCTGGAGAGCCGCGAGAACCTGGGCGAGGCCAAGCTCGCCGCGCGCCTCCTGGAGAAGGTCCTGGCCGCGGGCCTCGACCCCCGGCAGCTGGCGATCATCACGCCCTACGTCGCGCAAGTCAGGCTGCTCAAATCCTTGGTCAAAGTGCCGGGCCTGGAGATCGGCTCGGTGGACGGCTTCCAGGGCCGCGAGAAGGAAGTGACCATCGTCTCTCTGGTGCGCAACAACGAATCCGGGGAGGTGGGGTTCCTGTCCGACATCCGGCGCATGAACGTGGCCATGACCCGGGCGCGGCGGCTGCTCATCGTGATCGGCGACTCCGCCACCATCGGCAGGCATCCCTTCTACGCGCGCTTCCTGGACTACGCCGAGGCCTGCGGCGCCCACCGCTCCTCGTACGAGTGGCCTGAAGCGTAGCACCTCCTGCCCGCCGCGCCATCTCATAAGGGAACTTTTTCGGCCCCAACTCGTATGTATATCATGGAGACGTCAAGCTCAGGACGCAGGGAGGGGAGATGGGGGAAAGCCATGAGATGCCTGATCTGGAGCCGCGAGTCAAGGTCTGCCGGCAGCCGCTGGCTTATGGCAGCGCGCAGCTTCTGGGTTTTGCGGAGCTGGTCATCGGAGGGTCGTTCGTCATCCGGGACATCCGCATCCTTCGGGTGACCAAGGAGGGGACGGAGTCGGTCTTCGTCGCCTTCCCGAGCCGCCGCTGGAACAACAGCGGCAACGGCGACGGGGAGGAGAAGAAGTACTACGACGTGGCCTTCCCCATCACCTCGCAATCCTACCGCGAGGCCACGGGAGCCATCCTCAAGGCCTTCGAGGAGGCCTCGGCCAAGGCCTGAACCAGGAGGCCCGGGCTCCGGACGTGTCCGGGGCCCGGGCCGTGCCGGGCCTTGCGAGATAGGTCTTTATACGGTACCATATATGGACCGTAGGGGGCCCCATGAATATCCGCGAGGACATCCGGCCGGTGACCTATCTCAAGACGAAGGCGGCGGCGGTCTTGGACCAAATCAACGATACCCATAGACCCATCATCATCACTCAGGACGGGGAGCCCCGGGCCGTCATCCAGGACCCGGAAAGCTACGAGTCCATGCGCCAGGCTTTGGCCATGCTCAAGCTCCTGGCTCAGGGCGAGGAAGACGTGCGCCGGGGGAGGGTCGTTCCTCAAGCGCGTGTATTCCCCGATCTGCGAGCCAGGCTCAGGAAGGCCTGATGGCTGGAGCGCAGGGATTCTCCGTGCTGTGGGGAAAGGTCGCCATCCTGGACTTGGCGGCGATCGTTGACCACATCTCGCTCCAGAGTCCAGGACGGGCCGAGGAATGCCTTGGCCGGTTGGAGAAGGCGGTATCCCGCCTGGCAAGTCTCCCGGAGAGAGGGCGGATCGTGCCGGAACTCAAGGATCAGAACGTCATCATCTACCGGGAGCTGGTCTGCTCGCCTTGGCGGATCATCTACCGGATCTCGGGGCGCCGGGTGTGGGTCCTGGCGGTGTTCGATGGGCGGCGGAGCCTTGAGGACCTGCTGCTGCAGCGGTTCCTGCACTGACAGTTGCCCAGGATTCGCATTTGAAGAACCCCTGCCGGAACGAGTATAATCTCTACTCTCGATAGGAACCCCGGTCTTTCGGCCGTTCCTGTCCCCCACACAATGAACTCCAGCGCCGAGCGGAGCCGCTTTTGAGCCATACCGCCGGCACCCGGCCCCTCCAGGAGACCCTCCTGCGCCTGGGCGAGACCTCCCGCATCGGCGAGGCCGTGGTCCCGCCCTGCCGGCCCCGGGACCTGGGTGACCCTGAGTTCCGCCGCTGCCACGGACTCAAGTACGCCTACGCGGGCGGCTCCATGGCCAACGGCATCTCCTCTCTTCCGATGGTCGAAGCCTTGGCGCGCGAGGGCCTGCTGGGCTTCTTCGGCGCGGCCGGGCTCCTGCCCGAGTACCTCGAGAAGGCCATCGACCAGGCCCAGTCGTCCATGGACGGCCTGCCTTACGGCTTCAACATCATCAACAGCCCCAACGAGCCCAACCTGGAAGCCGCGGTGCTGGACCTCTACCTGCGCCGCGGGGTCCGCCTCATCGAGGCCTCCGCCTACCTGGACCTCTCCTTGCCCTTGGTCCGCTACCGGGTCAAGGCTCTCTACCGCAAGCCTTCGGGAGAGGTCGCCAGCCGCAACCGGATCGTGGCCAAGGTCTCGCGCGTGGAGGTCGCCACCCGCTTCATGTCCCCGCCGCCCGAGGCGCTGCTGCGCGAGCTGGTCGGCTCCGGCGAGATATCCCAGGAGGCCGCGCGCATGGCCGAGGCCCTGCCCATGGCCGACGACGTGACGGCCGAGGCGGACAGCGGCGGGCATACGGACAACCGGCCGGCCATCACGTTGCTGCCCACGCTCATCGCCCTGCGCGACCGCCTGCAGGAGAAGCATCGCTTCGCCCAGCCCGTGCGCGTGGGCGCGGCCGGCGGCATCGCGACGCCGGCGTCCGCCGCCGCGGCCTTCGCCATGGGCGCGGCCTATGTCATGACCGGCTCGGTCAACCAGGCCTGCTCGGAGTCCGGGACCTCCGACGTGGTCCGGCAGATGCTGGCCGCCGCGGGCCAGGCCGACGTGGCCATGGCCCCGGCCGCGGACATGTTCGAGATGGGCGTCAAGGTCCAGGTCCTCAAGCGCGGCACGCTTTTCGCCATGCGCGCGGGCAAGCTCTACGACCTCTACAAGACGCACGAGGGTCTGGATTCCATACCTCCGGCGGCGCGCGCCGCGCTGGAGCGGGACTATTTCCGCGCGCCCTGTGAGGAAGTCTGGCGCCAGACCCGCGAATACTTCCTCCGGCGCGACCCGGCCCAGGCCGAGCGGGGGGAGCGCGACCCCAAGCACAAGATGGCCTTGGTGTTCCGCTGGTACCTGGGCCAGGCCTCCCGGTGGGCCAATGTGGGCGAGCCCACGCGCCAGGTGGACTACCAGGTCTGGTGCGGCCCGGCCATGGGCGCCTTCAACGAGTGGGCCAGGGGCAGCTTCCTGGAGGACCCCGAGGAGCGCCGCGTCGCCGTCATCGGATTGAACCTGCTCGCCGGCGCCGCCTATCTGACCCGTGTGCACAGCTTGCGCTGCCAGGGCGTCTCCTTCGCGCCGGCTATGGCCGCTTTCACGCCGAGACGCATCGAAGAGCTGCGCAAATTGCTCGACTAGAGGATCCATGAAAAAAGAAGACCCAAAAAGCGTTCCCATCGCCATCATAGGCCTCGGCTGCCTTTTCCCCCAGGCTGCCGACCGCGGCGAATATTGGTCCAATATCAAGGGCGGCGTCGACGCCATCACCGACATCCCGGTCAGCCACTGGTCCGCGGCCGACTACTTCGACACCGACCCCAAAAGGCCGGACCTCACCTACGCCAAGCGGGGGGGGTTCCTCAAGCCCGTGGATTTCGACCCGGGGGAGTTCGGCATCGCGCCCAACGCGCTCGAAGCCACGGACAGCGCCCAGCTCCTGGGGCTGGTGGCGGCCGGCATGGCCCTGCGCGACGCGGGCTACGGCCCGGAGAAGGATTTCGACCGCTCCCGCGTGAGCGTCATCCTGGGCGTGACCGGTAGCTTGGAGCTGGTCATCCCTCTAGGCGCTCGCCTGGGCCACCCCATCTGGCGCAAGGCCCTGGCCGAGGCCGGCATCCCGGCCGAGCAGGCGGAATGGATCGTGGAGCGCATCAAGCAGGGCTACGTGCCCTGGCAAGAGAGCTCCTTCCCCGGGCTCCTGGGCAACGTGGTGGCCGGGCGCATAGCCAACCGCTACGACCTGGGCGGCACCAACTGTGTGGTGGACGCCGCCTGCGGGAGCTCCTTGGCCGCGCTGAACCTCGCCGGCCTGGAGCTCTTGGGGCGACGTTCCTCCATGGTGGTCACGGGCGGGGTGGACTGCTTCAACGATATCTTCATGTACATGTGCTTCAGCAAGACGCCGGCCCTGTCCCCGAGCGGAGACATCCGGCCCTTCGACTCCAAAGGCGACGGCACCATGCTGGGCGAGGGCCTGGGCATGCTGGTCCTCAAGCGTCTCGACGATGCCGAGCGCGACGGCGACAGGATCTACGCGGTGCTCAAGGGCGTGGGCTCCTCCTCGGACGGGCGCGGCAAGTCCATCTACGCGCCCAGCGCCGAGGGCCAGGCCAAGGCCCTGGCTTCGGCATATGAGCACGCCGGCTTCGGCCCGGAGACCGTGGAGCTCGTGGAAGCCCACGGCACCGGGACCACGGTGGGAGACACCGTCGAGGTGACGGCCCTGACCGAGGTCTTCGGCAAAGGCGCGCCGGGACGCTCGCGCTGGTGCGCCCTGGGCTCGGTCAAGTCCATGATCGGCCACACCAAGGCCGCGGCTGGCTCGGCCGGCCTCATCAAGACCGCCCTGGCCCTGCACCACAAGGTCCTGCCCCCGACGATCAAGGTCGAGACGCCCGTCAAGCCCTTGACTTCGCCGGACACGCCGTTCTATCTCAACACCGAGAAGCGCCCCTGGCTCAAGGGCCCGCAGCCCCGGCGCGCCGCGGTCAGCGCCTTGGGATTCGGCGGCAGCAACTTCCACGCCGTGCTCGAGGAGTACCGGCCGGAGAAGACCGCGGTGGATTGGGACGGCGTCGTGGAGATCGCGGCCTGCTCCGGCCCGGACCGCCAGGCCCTGTCCCGTGCCCTCTCCGGCTGGGAGGGCCTGTCCTGGGACGAGGTCCGCGTGAAGGCCGCCGGCGCGCGCGCCGCCTTCGCCCCGGCCGCCCCGGCGCGGCTGTGCCTGATCCTGCAGCCGGACACGGACCTGCGCAAGCTCCTGGCCGGAGCGCGGGAATCGCTCGACGCAGCCAAGCCCATGCCGGACGGAGCCTTCTTCGGCACCGGCAAGCCCGGCAAGCTGGCCATGCTCTTCCCGGGCCAGGGCTCGCAGTACGTGGGCATGGGCCGCGACCTGGTCTGCCAGTTCCCCAAGGCCTTCGCCACCTTGGCCGCGGCGGATGAGGCCGCCGAGGGCGGCCGCTTGAGCGACATCATCTATCCGCGGCCCGGCTTCACTCCCGAAGAGAAGAAGCGCCAGGAAGCGGCCCTGCGCGACACGCGCGCGGCCCAGCCGGCCCTGGGTGTCGTGAGCTTCGGCATCTGCCGGGTGCTGGCGGACTTCGGCGTGGTCCCTGACGCCGTGGCGGGGCATTCCTACGGCGAGCTCGTGGCCCTGTGCGTGGCCGGGCGCTACGACGAGAAGACCCTGCACCAGCTTTCGGCCTTGCGCGGCAAGGTCATGGCCGAGGTCGCGGGAGACGGGGGCAGCATGCTCGCGGTCTCCGCGCCGCTGGCCGACATCGAGCGCGCCATCCGGGACGAGCGGATCGACCTCGTGGTGGCCAACAAGAACACCCCGAACCAGTCGGTCCTCTCCGGACGCAAGGACGAGATCCGCCGCGCCGCCGAGGTCCTGGCCAAGAAGGGCCTGCGCTGCGTGGAGCTCCAGGTGGCCGCGGCCTTCCACAGCCCGCTCGTGGAGGGAGCCCAGAAGGACTTCCGCACGGCCCTGAAGAAGATCGGCCTGCGCAAAGCCGACATCCCGGTCTACGCCAACAAGACCGGGGCCCTCTACCCGGAGTCGTCCCAGACCGCCTGCGACACTTTGGCCGCTCAGCTCGCCTCGCCGGTGGAATTCGTGTCCATGGTCGAGAACATGCACGCGGCGGGCGCGCGGACCTTCCTCGAAGTGGGCCCGGCCAGCAAGGTGACTGGCCTGGTCTCTGCCATCCTCAAGGGCCAGCCGCACACCGCCCTGGCCTGCGATTCATCCTCCGGCAGGCGCAGCGTGAGCGCGGACCTGGGCCGGGTCCTGGCCCAACTCGCGGCCGCGGGCTATCCGGTCCAGCTCGCGCCGTGGCAGGGCGGTGAAGAGGCCGTCCGGCATCTGGCGGAGAAGAAGAAGCCGAAGTTCGCGGTGAAGCTGACGGGGGCCAATTATCGGTCGAGCAAATCGGTCACGACGCCTGCTCCCCGACGACCCGCCTCGCCCCCTCAAGGGGGCTCGGCGATCCCCGCCGCCTTCGGCGGCGGGGATTCGGGGACGGCGTTGCAGTCGGCTCAAGATAGCATGAGCGCGCTCCAGAAGCTCCAGGAGCAGACGGCGGAGCTGCACGGCCGGTTCCTGCAGGGCCAGGAAGCCATCCAGAGGTCTTTCCAGGCCTTGGTGGAGCAGCAGCACCAGCTCTTGCTCGGCGGCGTGACGGCTCCGGTCACGACGGAGAGGGCTCTCCGACGGAACGCCCCGACGCCGGAAGGCGTCGGGACGGCTTCCGGCTCCTTCGGAGCCGGAAGTTCGAACGTCATGGGCGTGCTTCTCTCGGTCGTGTCTGAGAAGACCGGCTATCCGCCGGAGTCGCTGAATCCGGACATGGACCTGGAGTCCGACCTGGGCATCGACTCCATCAAGCGCGTGGAGATCCTCTCCGCGATCCAGGAGAAGCTGCCTGGCGCTCCCAAGGTCAAGCCCGAGCATCTAGGCACCTTGCGCACCTTGCGCAAGATTTCGGAGTTCCTCTCGGCCGGCGCTGCCGCCCCGGCGCCGACGGCGGCCTCGACGCCCGGGGTCGACACCGTTCTGCTCGCCGTGGTCTCGGAGAAGACCGGCTATCCGCCTGAGTCCTTGAACCCGGACATGGACCTGGAGTCCGACCTGGGCATCGATTCCATCAAGCGCGTGGAGATCCTCTCCGCGATCCAGGAGAAGCTGCCTGCCGCCCCCAAGGTCAAGCCCGAGCACCTGGGCACACTGCGCACTGTGCGGCAGATCACGGCTTACCGCTCCCAGACGGTGGAGCTGCCCAAGCCTGCGGCTGACCCGGTCCCTTCGGCCCAAGCAGCCCCAGCGAGCGTGCTCACCCGTTCCGTGCTGCACGCGGTGGAGCGC
>JAPLKL010000003.1 GCA_026388095.1 Elusimicrobiota bacterium
CCAGCCCCGGCTGCCTCCCGCGCTGAGGATGCGGCGCTCGGCCAGGACGCGCGCCACCAGCCGGGCCTCTTCCGCATGCCCTTGCGTCCGGGCGGCCGGGCCCTCGCCGTGGCGCACGGCGCAGAAGGGCTGGCCGAACTCATCGCAGAAATGGACGGCCGCGTACTTGGCCTGGGTCAGGGCCAGGATCGTGCTGCAGGCCTGCAAGAGGGCTTCGCTGAAGGGCTTGTCGGCGAAAAGCTCCAGGGACATCCGGTTGAGCAGGACCAGCCGCTGGTAGCGCGCGGCCAGGCTCGGGCCGGCGGGCGCGGCCGCGGCCGGGGCAGCGGTGGCGACCGGAGGCGCGACCGGCCCGCGGGAGGTCAAGGCGTGCGGGTGGGGGCCGCCCGAGTCCCGCGTGACCCGCGCCGCTTCCCGGGCCAGGCGCACCAGCTCGCAGGCGCCGCCGCAGAGGCCCATGGTGTGGGAGACGCCCGCGCTGGTCGGCAGGCGCGTGCTGTGCCGCAGGGCCTCGTAAAGGCCCCGCGCCCGCTCCTGGGCGGTCAGCAGCCCGGCCTGGGGCAGGAGCAGGCCCAGGCTGTCCGGACCGACGCGGCCCAGCCACTCCGTGGCGGCCTGCCGCGGCCGGAGGAACTCGGCCAGCAGGCCCAGGACCTGTTCGGCCATCTCCTCGCCTTTCTTCCGGCGCAGCTCCTCGACGCGCTCGGAGCGGAACACGATGAGGCCGGCCTCGGCCGTGCCGGAGAGCTCGGACTCGATGAGGCGCAGGAAGAATCCCTCGCTGTAGACGCCGAGCTTGGGATCCAGGATGCCGCGCTGGGAGGCTTGGACCGGGAAGACCCGGGCCAGGACGGCCAGCATGCGCACCTCGGGAGCGCCGCCCGCCGCAAGCAGCTCGGCGCAGAGGGATTTCACGTCGCGGCGCGGGTCCACGGCCGGCCTATCGCTCATGATTGCGAGATTCTATCAAATCCAGGGTGGGCCCTTAGCGGCGGCCGGACTGGGCCGAAAGGCCCTTTTCTGGGCCCGGGCGGCTCGCTAAAATACCATCGTTCATGAAGAATCGGGCGTTCCTGCTTGCGCTCATGCTGGCGGCGCTGCCCTGCCGGGCGGGCGAGCTCGAGGCTTGGAAAGCCTCCGCCTTTGCAGCCCCTCCCGGGCTGAGCTCCGATGCGCTGTCCAAGGGCTTCGGCCTCGCCATGAAAGGGGCCCCTTCTTTCGCCCTGCCCGACATCTTCCCCCGCTACGAGATCCTGCCGCAGGGCTTACCGGTGCCGGGCTTCCAGATGAAGTCCGCGGGAGAGGTGGTGGCACGCCTCGACCTGGCCAAGGACATGGACAAATACCTGGCCACGGGCCTGGTGTTCCGGACCCGCCGCGGCAAGGCGTTCCATGTCGCGATGAACCGGGTGGAGAACTGCGCCGACGGCTCGAACAAATGCGGCGAGCAGGACAAGTACTTCATCCTTTTCACCCCTGACCAAGGCGAGCTGCGGTCGGCCAACGCCTATGCGATCGCCAACTACTCGGTCTTCAAGTCCGGCAAGAAGGACATCGCCTTCGACCAGGACGGCGTCGTCTATACGGTCAAGCTCCGCCTCTCCGGGATGAGCGTGGAGGCGGTCCGCGCCGGCACCTTGGAGGTCACCTGCAGCCGGCAGGTGGTCTTCACAGCCACGGTCAACCAGCTCATCGACGCCCTGTCCAGCCAGGCGGGCACGGTGGACATGGGCAAGCGCTACATGGCGTTCCTGGGCCGGGACCTTTACCAGACCCAGGGGCAGGACGCCTATTTCGGCAAGACCGCGAGACTCAACCTGATCCCGGCGGGCGCGCAGAACGTCACCGAGATCTACACCTTGCCCCTGTCCGGCATGACCGCCAGCGGAGTCGTCTACCCGTCGTTTGCGGGCTACGCCTTCCGGCAGATTCCCGGCCAGGCCGTGGAGATCTACAAGCTCGACTGACCCCGGGCCCGCGCCGGGCTCAGGAGCAGCAGGACGACTTGCCGCCTTCCCCGCAGCCGCAGTCCGGCGGTCCGCCCGTGATCATGCCGTTGATGATGGCGTTGGCGCAGCCCACCCCGGCCTGCACGGCGATGGCGCCCGCCGGGCAGTTTCCGGCGCAGGCCCCGCATTCCATGCAGGCGTCGAGGTCTCGGACTTCGGCCTTCTTCCCCTTGAGCGCGATGACCTCATGGGGACAGACATCGAGGCAGAAGCCGCAGCCCGTGCAGCCCTCGGGGTCTATCTTCAGCGTGGAGATGCCCTTGAGGTAGCGCATCATAGCCTCCCTGCGATGAGCAGGACCAAGCCGGCGAGGAAAGAGACCGCCATGGGCCGCGCGAAGAGGGAGATCTCGCGGTTGACCCCGCTGGGGGAGGTGAATGTCGTCGAGCCTGTGAAATTGAGCGCCAGGAAAGCGGACAGGGCCGGCAGCGCCAATATCTCGCCCAGCAAGACCAAAGGGTTGGCCGGCCAGAACCACGCCGCGGCGCCGGCCCAGAGGAGCCCCAGCGTCCAGCCTTTCAAGGCGAAAGAGCGCGGCGGCAGCCAGGGCAGGAGCGCGGGCACGAGCACCGTGCCGGTCAGTACCGCGCCCAGGATGGGCAGGACATGGGCCAGCAGGCCGCCCAGATTCCCGTGCCGGAAACCCAGGAACCAGATCGCCGCCAGCGCGGCGTAGGCCAGGAAGTACTTCAGCGCCTGCAGGGATTCGATAGGGGTGAGCATGAGGCGCTCGGTCGCGGGGAAGGAGACCGTCCGCATCGCTTGGTCCGCTTTCATCCCATCCTTCAGGAAGGTCTTTATGTCTTGCGCCCGGACCGGGCCGTAGACCACTCGGAAGCCCGTCTGTTTGGCGACCTCATGGGCGGATACTCCGGGCGCGCCGAGCTGGGGCACGATCAAGGTGCGGTGGCGCACCACCGAGCCCAAGTCGCAGACCGCGATGCGCCAGGCCAGCTCCTTGGTCCCGAACGTGCCCTTGCCCGCCGCGCACCAGACGTTGATGCCCCGGGTGTTGAGGACCAGGATCCAGGCATCCATGCCGTCGAGAGCGCCGCGCAGGACGTCGAAGGAGAGCTTGTAGTTGGCGCTCACGAACACCGGCGAATCGGGACCGGGACGGCCCAGCGCGTAGAGGTCGGGCAGGACCCGGTAGCGGGCGCGGCCGAAGCCCCAGCGCGCCAGGATCCCGCGGGTCCTGTCCCAAAATGAGATGGATGAATCGGTCTTCAGCATGGAGCCTCTAGGGACACTGGATGATGCCCTGAGCCCAGAGGCAGCCGCCGCACGTCGCCGGGAAGTCGTTGCCGGCGCAGTCCCGCTGGTTCTCGTCGACGAGGTCGCAGCCCCCGCAGACGTGGCACGGGGAGAAATCGAAATCCGCCACCTTCTGCCGGAAGGAGGCGTAGTCTTCCGCGTCCCAGATATCCCGCAGGCTGCTCAGGGTGATGTCTCCGGGGCTGTAGCTTCTGACCGTCTTCTTGCGGCGCTGGAAGTAGGTTTCATGGGAATGCATCAATCCCATGCAGGGCGCCACCTTCCCGTCCCATCGGATGCACGCGCATCTCTCCCGGATGAAGCGGCATTCGTCGACGCGGGTCCCGATCCTGTCGCCCATGAGCGAGACGTCGTCATGCCCTGCCAGCAGCTGCCAGAGGGCTTCCTTGGTCGACTCGTTCGCGTCGATCCGGGGCAGGTCGTATCTCATTTTCCCCGGCGTGGAGGCGAAAGTGCCCAAGGTGATGGCTTGGTTGCAGACCATCTGCAGTTCCATGTCGGGGTTGTATGGGATGACGTTGCTGACCGATATGAGGTCCGCGCCGACCCGCCTGGCCAGCTCCCCTATGTCCTTGAGGTCCAGGAGGTTCCTGCGCGTGACTACGAACGCGATGCCCAGTGCTGTCTTGCGGTCGGACTCCCGATGCATGTCCCGCAGGCGCTTGAGGCTGGCGACCACATCGTCGAAATGCGCCCCCTGGCGAATGTGCTCGTGGTTGGGACCCTCCGTGCCATCGAAAGATATCCACAGGCGGTCCAGTCCGCCTTTCAGGAGGCCCTCCAGCATCCGGTCGTCGAGCAAGGTCCCGTTGGACACCATCTCCACCTCGGCCTTGAGGGTCTTGAGGCTCACGATCATGGACAGGATATCGGGATGCAGCGTGGGCTCGCCGAAGCCCCCCAGCATGACCGAGCCGAGGTGCGGGAACCGGCGCAGGTCCGCGACGATCTTCCGGAAGACCGCCGGGGCCATGTCCCCCTGGGGCTCGCTCCAGGTCTGGCGGATGCAGGTGCGGCAGGAAAGGTTGCATCTCGAGCTGGGCTCGATGTAGACTTTGGCGAGGCTGTGGATGTTCGGGCGGACCTTGATATGGCCGCGCTCGACGATCAGGTCCAGCCGGGCTCCGGGCTCGAGCCCCAGCTTCCTGGCGACGTCTGGAGGAAATACGACGGCGTCCTGGCCGCGCGCTTCAGCCTGTGATTTCCCCACACTTCCTCCAGTCGATGCTTCGCTGGAAATAGAACGCCACGTTCACCAGGCCGATCATCACCGGGACTTCCACCAAGGGCCCTATGACCGCGGCGAAGGCGGCTCCGGAGTTGATGCCGAACACGGCGACCGCCACGGCGATGGCCAGCTCGAAGTTGTTGCTGGCGGCCGTGAACGACAGGGTGGTCGTCTTGCCGTAGTCCGCCCCGGCCTTGTGCCCCAGCCAGAAGCTCACCAGGAACATGACCGTGAAGTAGATGAACAGCGGGATGGCGATGCGCACCACGTCCATGGGGATGCGCACGATCAGGTCTCCCTTCAGGCTGAACATCACCACGATGGTGAACAGCAGGGATATCAGCGCCAGCGGGCTGATCTTGGGGATGAAGACGGCCTCGTACCACGCCTTGTCCTTGATCTTGAGCAGGGCGAAGCGCGTGATCAGCCCGGCCAGGAACGGGATGCCCAGGTAGATGAACACGCTGTGCGCGATCTGGCCCATGCTGACCTGGACCACGCTTCCGCTGAGCCCGAACAGCGGGGGCAGGACCGTGATGAACACCCAGGCATAGGCGCTGAAGAAGAGCACCTGGAACACGCTGTTGAAGGCGACCAGGCCGGCGCAATACTCGGTGTCGCCTTTGGCGAGGTCGTTCCATACGATGACCATGGCGATGCAGCGCGCCAGGCCGATCATGATGAGGCCGACCATGTATTCCGGGTAGCCGCGCAGGAATGTGATGGCCAGCAGGAACATCAGGATGGGGCCGATCACCCAGTTCTGCAGCAGGGACAGGCCCAGGACCTTCTTGTTGCGGAACACGTCGCCCATCTCCTCGTATTTCACCTTGGCCAGCGGCGGGTACATCATCAGGATCAGGCCGACGGCGATGGGGATGTTGGTGGTCCCGACCTGGAACCGGTTGATGAACGCCGTGGAGGCCGGGATGAAGTACCCGATCCCGACGCCCGCGGCCATGGCGGTGAATATCCACAAGGTGAGGAACCTGTCGAGCCAAGACAATTTTTTGGCGACGCCGTCGCTCATGATCTCCTCCGGTCCGAAAGATGTTCCGGCAGACTTAAGACGAACTCCCTGATCTGGTCGCGCACCCGCCTGAAGACCGCCAGCACTCCCTCCTCGTTCCCCTGCGCGGCGGCCGGGTCTTCGAAATCCATGTGCAGAACCTCGGTTTTGCCGGGGAAAAGCGGGCAGCTTTCCCTGGCGTTGTCGCAGACCGTGATGACGTAGTCAAAATCCACGTCCTTAAGCACGCTCACAGGCTTCGTTTTTTGGGCCGAGATGTCGACCCCGGCCTCCTTCATGACCTGCACTGCCAGGGGATGGAGCTCGACCGGCTTGACGCCGGCCGAATAGGCCTCGAACTTGTCTCCATGGAGGTGTCTGGTCCAACCCTCAGCCATCTGGCTGCGGCAGGAGTTTCCCGTGCAGAGGAATAGGATTCTCATAGGACTTGGAATATATATCTCAGCGTGAAGTATATGCCCAAGGAGACAAGGACGACGCCGGTCGCGGGGCGGGCCCAGCGCTCAAGAACGGCGGCCTTCTCGTAGTTCCTGGCCACGGCTGCAGCTCCGCCGGCTGCGGCCGCGGCGAAGCAGAGGACAGGCAAGCCAGTGGCGATGCCGTAGACGAAGGGCAGCCAGGCGGATGATCCGCTCCTCAGGGCCAGAGGGATGAGCGCTCCGAAGAAGATGGCGGCCGAAACGGGGCAGAAGGCCAAAGCCAGGAGGAACCCCATCCCTGCCGAGCCGAGAGCCCCGCCGCTGACAAGCCTGGATGTCCAGGCTTCGCTCGGCCGCCAAGCCCCGAAGCTCAGGGGCAGCAGGCCCAACAGGACGACTCCGGTCAAGATCAGGACCGGGCCGAGAGCCTTGTTGATATAGCGCTGCAGGAGGTCCGAGACCAGCGGGATGGACAAGCCGGCCAGAGCTATGAGCATGGCCAACCCGGCATAGGCCGCCGCGCGGCCCACGGAATATGCGGCGCCGCGACCTGCGGCGCCGCGGCCGGAGGGGGTCCCGCGCAGGCAGAAGGAAAGGGCGGCGATGTTGGACGCCAGGGGACAGGGGCTTATGGAAGTCAATATCCCGAGCCAGAAGGCGGTCGCCGCTTCAACCATAGCTACTCCAGGAAGCTCTCCGTCTCCTCGCGCACGTAGGCCATGAAGGCGGTCTTGTCGCCGAGGTGGTCCCACACGCCGTTGAGGACCTTGTGCCGGGTCTCCTTGCCCCCCGCCTCCGAGACCAGCACGAGCGATTTGGTGTAGAGCCCGTAGTCCTGGATATAGTGTCGGTGGGCGGACTCCTCCACATCGACGACCTCGAACCGCAGTCGGCCGGAGTCTAGTGCCTTGCGCAGGCCGGTTTCGATGGCCTCCCGGGAGTACTGCTCGATCTTGACGCAGTTCGAGCACCGCGCGTGGCCGTGGCAGTAGCGGGCGATGACGACCCGCCGCTCGGCCTTCTTCGGTGCCCGCAAGGGCGCGGGCCGGGGCTCGGCCTTCGCCTGCGCGGCCGGCGGCGCAGGCGCCGCCGGAACCTGGGGGACGGGACGGCGCTCCTGGTAGACCGCGAAGACGACGCTGAGCCCCGCGAAAGCCAGCAGGCCCCAGCCCAGAAGGCGCTTCATGGCTTCCGACACCTGCACGGGTTGGCCCGCGCCCAGACCTGGCGCAGGTCCGTGAGCATAGAAAGCGGCGGGAAGCTGATCGCCTCGGCCTCGCAGAGCCCCTTGCAGTTGCTGCAGCCGACGACGCATTCTAGGGGCCGGGCCACCTTCGTCTTCCGGGCGCCCTCGTCGAAATCGTAGACCTTATGGCCGCAGAATTCGAAGGCACTTGGCCTCGTCCACGGTCGGGTTCCAGGGGATCTTCTCGCGCGGTATGCCGCTCCATTCCTTGATCATTTCAGCCACTCCTTGACCATCTCGGCCGTCGGCGCCTTGCCTTCGCAGACTTTCTTGCCGTCGATCATCACCGCGGGCGTCCACATCACCCCGCGTCCCACGATCTCCTGGATGTCCGTGATCTTCACGATCTCCGCATCTTTCCCCAGTTCCGCCAGCACCTCGCGGATGACCTTCTCCGCGGTGTGGCACTTGGGGCAGCCTGTGCCGAAGACTTCTATCTTCATCCGACCTCTCCCCCTCCTGCGTCAGAACAGGAAATTGAACAGATACCCCACGACCAGGATCCCCGTGCCGACCACGCCGATGAACACGGCGATGAGCCGGGGCTTGAGGACCTTGCGCAGGATGATGGTCTCGGGCAGGGACAGTCCGATGACGGCCATCATGAAGGCGAGCGCGGTCCCCAGAGCGGCCCCCTTCTCGATCAGCGCCGAGATGACGGGCACGATGCCTGCCGCGTTGGAGTACATCGGTATGCCTATCGCGACCGCGGCCGGGACGGACCACCACGCGCTCTTCCCCATGAGGGAGGCCATGAAATCCTCGGGGACGTAGCCGTGGATGCCGGCTCCCACCGCGATGCCGGCCAGGACGTAGGGCCACACCTTGCCGACGATGGCGCGGACCGCTTCCCGACCGGCCTCGATGCGGTCCGCCCACGGCTGGGATGCTTCCAGCGCGTCTTCGGCCGCGCGTGTCTTGTAGACCCAGTCTTCGACATGACGCTCCATCCCGAGGCGTCCGATGACCCAGCCCGCGGCGATGGCGATTGCGACCCCGGTCCCGGCGTAGAGCAGGGCGACCTTCCAACCGAAGAGGCCGAAGAGGAGCACCAGGGCGACCTCGTTGACCATGGGTGCGGAGACCAAAAATGAGAAGGTCACCCCCAGCGGGACTCCGGCCGTCACGAAGCCGATGAAGAGCGGTACGGCCGAGCAGGAGCAGAACGGGGTGACGACCCCCAGCAGCGCGGCCAGCACGTTGCCCGCGGACTCGCGCTTGCCGGCCAGCATCCGGCGGGTGCGCTGGGGCGTGAAGAAGGTCCGGATGATGCCCATGGCGAAGACCACCAAGAGCAGGAGCATGAGCACTTTCGGGGCCTCATACAGGAAGAACTCAACGGCGGAGGCAAGCTTCGTTCCCTGCGGCAGCGACAGCAGACCGTAAGTGAGGCGGCGCGAGAGCGGCGCCAGGTTCAGGTAGACCGCCAGCCAGAGCAGGAGGGCGGCCAGGCCCCTGACGGGCGCGTTCATGGCGTCCGTCGCCTCTTGAGTTGTCGGCGGCAGATCTCCTCAGGCTCGATCCTGAGGATGGCGCGCAGCCTCTGGCGGTCTTCCTTCAGACGGGAGGAGCCGGCGACGGCCGAAGCGACCCAACTGCGCGCCACCGCCGCCGGGTGGCCGCGCTCCGCCTCCGTCAGCCGGCAATGGATCCAGCGGCCTTCTTTTTCCGTCTCGATCAGGCGGGCCTGCCGCAATATGGACAGGTGCTTCGAGATGGTGGAAGGAGAGAGGGCGACGATCTCCGTGATCTGGCAGACGCACAGCGGCCGGTCCGCCAGCAGCGCCAGGATGCGCACGCGTGTGGCGTCGGCCAGGGCCTTGGAAACGGCCATGAATTCATTCAGGGCTTGGTCGCTCATATCCTATTATTCGCCATATAACGAATTATAGCATATCCATCTTCGGCGAGGATTACTTTTGTAGAATACGGGCCTAAGCCCAAGGAGGACGCATGCTGAGCCTGATCTTCCTGCTCGCTTTCCCTATGACCCCAGCCCGCGCGGCTGAAGACGACCCCTTCCTCTGGCTGGAGGAAGTCCAGTCCCCCAAGGCCATGGACTGGGTCAAGGCCCACAACGAGAAGTCCGTCGGCCTGCTGACCAAGGGTTCCCGTTACGCCAAGATAGAGGATGACGTGCGCCGCATCGTCATGGCCAAGGACCGCATCCCCATGCCCAGCCTGGCCAACGGCTGGATCTACAACTTCTGGCAGGACGCGGAGCACGTGCGCGGCATGTGGCGCCGCTGCCGGCCCGAGGAGTACGCCAAGTCCGAGCCCAAATGGGATGTCCTCCTCGACATCGACCGCTTGAACAAAGAGGAAGGCCAGGACTGGGTCTGGCACGGCGCCGCCTGCCTGCCCCCCGCCCACGAGGACTGCCTGGTCTATCTCTCCCACGGCGGCAAGGACGCCTCCGTGGTCCGCGAGTTCGACGTGGCGCGGGCGACCTGGGTGGCCGGAGGCTTCACCCTCCCCGAGGCCAAGACCAGCGTGTCCTGGCTCGACAGCGGCCGCGTCTTCGTGGGCACGGACTACGGCCCCGGCTCCATGACCGAGTCGGGCTATCCGCGCATCGTCAAGCTCTGGACCCGCGGCCAGGCCCTGTCCCAAGCCAAAACCGTGTTCGAGGGCGAGGCCAAGGACGTCTCGGCCCATGTCGCGACCCAGTTCCGGCCCGAAGGCGCGGTCACCTTCGTCACCAAGCAGATGACCTTCTGGACGGCCAAGCATTGGGTCCTCCAGCCGGACTTGAGCCTCAAGCCCATCCCTTTTCCGGACGACGTGGACTTCCAGGGCGTGTTCCAAGGCCAGCTTTTGGCCATCCTGCGCTCGGACTGGAAGCGCGGCGATGTCACCTTGCAGGCCGGAGCCTTGGTCTATCTGCCCCTGGCCAGCCTCTGGGACGCCCGGCCCGAGCTTTCGGCCGGCTATGTCTGGGTGCCGGACGACCGCTCTTCTGTCGTCGGAGTCTCATCCAGCAAGGACTTCCTGTTCCTCGACGTGCTCATGAACGTCCAGGGCCGCGTGCTCCAAGTCACCCGTTCGCCGAACGGCGCCTGGGGCGGCCGGCCCGTGCATCTGCCCAGCTTCGGCATGGCCTCGGTGCGGGCTCTCGACGACTTCGATACCCGCGTCTACTTCGGCTATGAAGGATTCCTGGAGCCGACCACCCTCTACTCCTTCGACTCCTCGCGAAGCGCCGTCGACCCCCAGCCGGTCAAGAGCCTGCCCGCGCGCTTCGACGCCAAAGGCCTGAAGGCGGAGCAGTTCGAAGCCGTCAGCGCCGACAGCACGAAGATCCCTTATTTCCTGGTCCACCGGGAAGGCCTGAAGCTCGACGGCTCGCATCCGACCATTCTCTACGGCTACGGCGGCTTCGAGATCCCCATGACCCCGGCCTACCTCAACGACACGGGCAAGGTCTGGCTGGAGGCCGGAGGCGTCTACGCTTTGGCCAACATCCGCGGCGGCGGCGAGTTCGGCCCCAAGTGGCACGAGGCCGCTTTGAAGGAGAACCGCCAGCGCGCCTTCGACGACTTCATCGCGGTGGCCGAGGACCTCATCCGCCGCCAGGTGACCTCGCCGCGGCGCCTGGGCATCATGGGCGGCAGCAACGGCGGGCTCCTGGTCGGCGCGACCTTCATCCAGAGGCCCGAGCTGTTCCATGCGGTGGTCTGCCAAGTCCCCCTCTTGGACATGCTGCGCTACACCAAGATCGCGGCCGGCCCCAGCTGGGTCGGCGAATACGGAGACCCTTCCGACCCCAAGATGGCGGATGTCATCCGGCGCTATTCGCCGTACCAGAACATCAGACGAGAGGCCAAGTACCCCGAGGTCTTCTTCCTGACCTCGACCAAGGACGACCGGGTAGGTCCCGTGCACGCGCGCAAGATGGCCGCGCGCCTGGAGGCGGCCGGACACCCGGCGCTGTACTGGGAGAACATCGAGGGCGGGCATGGCGCGGCCGCGGACCTGGAAGAGCGGGTCAAGATGAAGTCTTTGCAGTACGCCTACCTCCTGCGCCAGTTGGCCGACTAGCAGGCTGCTGATAGACCCGCAAGCGGAAAGGACCGTGTCCGGACACAGTCCTTTCGGTAGCGGGCAACAGTCCGTCCCCGAACTGGCGAGCCGAAGGCTCGCCAGTCGCGCCGAAGGCGCCATCCACCGGCCGGTCTGTCCGACTGGTTCTGCCGCCCCGCTTCGCGGGTCGGTTGCGGGCGAGCTAGCGCTCGCCCGCTCGCAAAACGGACTCTGTCAGCACCCGGCTGGCGCACGGCTAAAGCCGCTGTCAGGCCTCATGGCCTACATCCTCGTGGGCCATAATACGCGGCTGTCCTAGGACTTACGTTTCTAGGGGAATATGACTTCTAATGATATTCTCTCCCCTATGCAGAATAAAAAGAACACCCAGCTTGCCATCACCATCCTCCCTCTGGCCGTCCTTCTTCTCCCCGCAGCCGTGTTCGCGGGCGCGGTCAAGACCGGCCAGGCCGTCGTCGCCCCGGGGGTCCCCGGGCTGACCGGCAACTCTCTGAGCCGCCCCACGGTCTCCGGCTCGGGCCTCAACACCCTCTCCGGCGGGCTGCAGTTGAGCCTGACCCCGAACCTCGCCTTCCCCGCCGCTCCGGCTCCCGCGGTCCACGATCAGGCCGTCTCACCCATCGCGCCGATCCAGGCCGCTCCCGGGCTCGGTTCTCCGGTCGTGCTCCAGGCCGCGCCCGAGATGACGGCGCCGACGCCCCTCGGCCAGACCGAGGCTGCGCCCACGGCGCTGGGCTCCGTGCAGACGGCAGCTCAGACGATGCAGGCTCCGGAGACCAAGTCCGCTCCCTCCGGCCTGCGCCGCTTGTTCGGGCGGCTTTTCGACGGCTCCGCGGCCAAGTCCGCCGAGTCCGACGGCGACTCCGCCGTCTCGGGCAAGGACTCCGCCAACGGCTCCGATCTGAGCCGGGCCCCGAAAGCGGTCTTCTCCGCCGCTCTGGCCATCTGGAAGGCGGCCGGCGCTCCCGCGGAGCCGGAGCTCCAGGTCAAGCAGAACAGCGGGGAGCTCTCTGACGTGGGCGCGGAGCGCGACCTCGTGGAGGACGCGCAGGTCCAGACCGAGGCGGTCAAAGTCGACCTGCCCGAGCCCGTGGCGGGCGCGGACAAGGTCGGCCTGCAGCGCTGGATCGTGACCGGCGGCGTCAAGTACGCGGCCTTGGTCAAGGGCGGGGTCTTCTGGGTCGACCAGACCGGCAACGTGTTCCTCTATCGCCGGGCCGCGGCCGAGACCGTGCGCATCGCGGTGGCGCCGGGCAAGCTCGGGCCCGTGACCGTGAGCGAGGACGGCAAGTTCGTCTACGCGGTGGTGGACGGCCGCCTGCAGCGCTGGGAGCTCAAGGACAAGGATATCTCCGCCAAGTCCGTGAAGGCCGAAGGCGTGGACGCCTCCAAGATCCAGGCCTTGGAGCCCCTCAACGCCGAGGACGCGGACAGCCAGGGCGACGGGGTGCAGATCCTCACGGGCGACCAGCGCCTCTACTGGGCCAAGTCCAAGCTCGTGGCGCAGAGCGAAGGCGTGGAGCAGATCACCAAGAACGGCTCCTTGCGCTCCGGCATCGTGCCTGCCGGCCGCTCCCTCTATACGGAAAAGCTGGCCGGGGCGACGCGCGTCTGGCTCAAGCCCTATTTCGGCAACGAGACCAAGCTCGAGGACCTGGGCTCCTTGCCTTTCGACGTGAAGGCCATCGTGGCAGGCCCCAGCCGCGGCACCTACTTCGCCGCGGTCGCGGAAGGCATCCTGGAATGGGACACCAAGACCCGGCGCTACCGGCTCTTCTCCGTGCCGGGATTGGACACGGCCGGGCCGGTGGCGCGCCTGGACGTGGACCGCGAGGGCCGCGTCTTGTTGGCCGGCAGCCACAGCCTCATCCAGGCCGAGCTCGCTCCCGCGCAGGAGTTCCTGGCCAGCCGGGCCGCGGAAGTGCGGCTCTGGGCGCAGGACAACCCCATGTACGTCAAGGACGGTTTCCTGCACATCGGCGACTTCACCTTCCCCATCGGCAAGAGGGCGGCCAAGGCCAAGCCCTGGTACGTGCGGGACGCCGCAGCCATCAAGCGCATCTTGGGCATCGGTAGCCGGGTCCCGGCCGAGTTCGCGGAACTCGGCATCAATGAGAAAGACTGGCAGGCCTTGAACCTGCCGACCAACAAGCGCCTCATCTACGACACCTTGAAGGGCTTCTCCATGAGCCAGCATATCCTCTACATCGGCGAGACCGGGGGCGGCAAGACCTGGATCGCGGAGAAGATCGCCCAGCTCACGGGCAACGAGCTGTGGATGGTCTCCATGAACGAATACACGCGCAACAAGGACCTCATCGCGCGGGAGACCTTCGGCGAGGAAGGCAAGAACAAGACCGGCCTGACGATGTCTACGGTGCTGCGCTGGATGACCGAGGGCGGCGTGCTGCTGCTCGACGAGATGCACAAGCCCTTGGAAGGCATCGCGGTGCTCAACAACATCCTGCAGAACGGCGAGTACCGCCTGCCCGACGGCCGGGTCATCAAGTACGACAAGAAGAAGTCCTGGGTGATCGGGACCATGAACCCGGTCAAGCCTCCCTATAAAGGCGAGCCCCCCTCCGGCGAGCTCCAACGACCTGCGCAAGGTCTATCCGGAGATACTCCCCCTGCCCATCGCCCCGCGCACGCTGATGCACATCGTGGAGCACGCGCAGAAGTACCCCAACGACAGTATCGTGGATATCTTCACCAAGACCTACAACCCCGCCTCCATCGTGGAGGATCCGGCCATCGAAGAGGCCATCACCAGGGTCCTGGAGGCGCACGACCTTTCCGGGACCGGGGTCAAGACGCAGCCCAAGCCCGCGCCGGCGCCCAGTCGAGTCGACGAGGATGAGGATCCGTTCTGAGAGGATGAGGATCTAGGAGGATGATCTTGAGACGGAGCCTGCTGGCGGCGGCCCTGGTCTCGGCGCTCTGCGCGCCGAGCCAGGCCGTGGTCCGCTCCGTCTCGGTCGTGGAACCCGGGCCGACCGGCGCTCCCGCCGGCGGCGTAGGCAGCTTCAAGAACCCCGGCTCAGGCGGTCTTTCCACCGTGACCCCGCTCAAGCTGGGGCTCGACTCCGCTTTGGGCGCCGCGGCCGCTCCTCAGGTCAAGACCGCGCCCGGGCTGGTCCCGGCTGCAGTGCAGCCGGCTCCGGTTTCACAGGTCCTCGCACCCGAGCTCAAGGCGGAGGCTCCCGTCGCCGAGGCGGCGCCCGTCCCGGCCGCGGCTCAGGACGCCGCCAAGTCATTGGCCGAGGCCAAGGAGAAGAAGGAAAGCGCGCCCGGGCTGTTCCGGCGCATGTCCAGGCTCTTCGACGGCGGGCGCCCAGCGCCCCCGGAGCCCGTCCTGGCGGATTATCTTCAGAGCGCGCCGCAGCTGCCTCTGGCTCCGGTGGACCTCCTGCCGGCCTGGGCCAAGCTCGTCTCGGCCCCGGTCCGGCCTCAGATCCGCTTCCAGCTCGACAGCCTGGAGAAGTGGGGCGCGGGCGCGGGCACGGTGCGGCCCATCACCGTGACCGAAGGCCGCGCTGAGCTGCCGGCCCAGGACGTGTTCGAGGCGCAGGGACTGGTTCAGAAGGCCTGGTCTTTGCCGGCCGGAGCCCGCCAAGCCAGGCTGGTGGATTCCAAGGTCTTCTACGTGGATGCCCAGGGCCGCCTGGCGGTCCAGGACCGGGACTCGGGCCAGACCAAGACCTATCAGGCGGCCTCCGGCAAAGTGGAGCGCTTCCTGGTGGACGGCTCGGAAGAGGTCTACGCGGTGGTGGACAAGAGGCTGGAGCGCTGGCGGCTCAACCGCCTCGAAGCGGTCCAGATAGCCGGGGACGATTTCGACGCCGGGTCCATCGGGGCCATGGTGAACAAGGAAGAGGACGAAAAGGGCACCGGCTTCTCGCTCTATTTCCCGGGCGGACGCGTCAGGTGGAGCCAGCTCGGCGTGGAGAAGTACCTGGGCGGCCTGCGCCTGACCAAGGACGGCTCGGCCAGCGCAGGACTGATCCCTGCGGGCGCGGGGCTCTACTACCGCGTGCAGGACGGCAAGACCACGCTTTGGAAGGGCTCCAATGCCTCCAACGAGGTCGACGAGCTCGGAGACATGCCCTATGCCGCGGTCTCCGCGGCTCGCGTGCCGGGACGCAACGCGCTCGTCGCGGTCACGGCCGAGGGCGTGGTGCAGTGGGACCTCGACAGCCACAGGTACCGCCTTTTCCGGGTGCCGGGCCTGGCCGAGGCCGCGGCGCGGGGCGATCTGCTCATCCAGAGCGCCGCGGACCGGGTGTTCCTCTCGGCCGCGGGCCGCGTCATGGAGCTGAGCCTGCCGCGGCTCGACCAAGAGGTCACCAGCGCGGACCGCACGCGCGTCTGGTCCGAAGCCAACCCCATGTTCGTGAAGGACGGTCTCCTGCACATCGGCGACTTCACCTTCCCCGTCACGAAGAAGGCCCCGGTCCCGCAGTCCTGGCGGCAGCGGCTCTCGGTGGCCGTCAAGCGCGCCTTGGGCCGGCCGGTCCCGCCGCAAGCGGTCCTGGACCTGGGCATCAATGAGAAGGACTGGCAAGCCTTGAACCTGCCGACCAACAAGCGCCTCATCTACGACACCCTGAAGGGCTTCACCCTCAACCAGCACGTGCTCTACATCGGCGAGACCGGGGGCGGCAAGACCTGGATCGCGGACAAGCTCGCCAAGCTCACCGGCAACGAGTTGTGGATGGTCTCCATGAACGAGTACACGCGCAACAAGGACCTCATCGCGCGGGAGACCTTCGGCGAGGAGGGCAAGAACAAGACCGGCCTGACGATGTCTACGGTGCTGCGCTGGATGACCGAGGGCGGCGTGCTGCTGCTCGACGAGATGCACAAGCCCCTGGAAGGCATCGCGGTCCTCAACAACATCCTGCAGAACGGCGAGTACCGCCTGCCCGACGGCCGGGTCATCAAGTACGACAAGAAGAAGTCCTGGGTGATCGGGACCATGAACCCGGTCAAGCCTCCCTATAAAGGCGAGCCCCCCTCCGGCGAGCTC
>JAPLKL010000004.1 GCA_026388095.1 Elusimicrobiota bacterium
CGGACAGGAGAATCACAAGGATAAGCAGGCTTTGGCGGATGCCTGACCTGAAGGTCGGGATAGCGGTAGGACTCTGTGCCCCGCAAGGCAGAGTTGTTTCTACAGAAAACCTCGGCGAAGAGGTGCTCGGCGTTTTCAGATAAGCCCCATGCTCTCGGCGAAGCATGAAGGCAACAACGCTGGGATTGTAGCACAGGCCAGTCTACTATTGTCAAGGGAAACCAGGTCCTATATTCCCATTCCGTAAGGTTGCAAATCCGAAGTCGAGGAATAGCTTTGGGAGGGCAAGGTATAATCCATCGGTTACTGCTGGGCATCAGATGATACATGCGAAGTCCTTCAGCCGGTCGCAACTCAGCTATCAACCCCGAAAATCCCCTATCGCGAATCAGGCTTCCCGACGGGATCGGGATACTCCAATTGTCTTTCGTTTGACCAATGCATGTGGGCGTTGACGAAACTCGCCTAGTCATTTCGTCTTTCCTTCGTTAGGCGAGAAATCAATGCCGCCTTTCTTGCGCCAAGATGAGCAGTTTACCAGCCACGAGTCAGGCCCCAGTCGGTCAAGTATCCATACTGCTTGTCCTTCCATCTTCGCGATGGAGATAAGCGCCTCACGAACTGAAACTCCCTTCAGGTCGATGGAAATCGGATAAAACTGCTGCCACCCATATGATTGATTGACTGCCAAACCCAACTGCGCCGCCGCGAAGACTTTCGTCACGGCGAACATGCTCGATTTCTTCTTAATGGACAATGACTTGACGCGTTTCGCCAGTTCCTGGCTAGCAGGTTTATCCGGCCGTTGCCACATCACCAACACCCCATTCTCAGATCGCCATTGAAAATCTGGGTGGCGCCGCATAATCTGATCGAGAATGGCTCTCGGCGTGGTGTCTTTCATGACGAGGCGATCATCGTCCTTCCATCCATTGTCGCCTCGCTGCCCAAATATAATGCACGGCAACCCAAGCTGAAAGCACAATCCCAAAAACTCTCCGCCATCCCGGGCGTTAAAGTTCTTGGTTGGTTGGTCAAGAAAATCCTGCTGAGCCACGCTGGGACCCGCAGCGCCTGTCACGCAACAAATAGACACGCAAAGCAAATTGACAAGTCCACGAAACCGCCTCATCTCGTGGTCGTTCATCATAACCCCTAACCTCACGGGCCGAGCGGTGGCGAACTTCCGCCATCGCTGCGCCATATAGTCATATGCCCAGAAGAATCAACAAACTTTTCCGTAATGGTGTTCTTAATAGGGCAGGCACCGACATTAAGTGTCTGTTCAATCTGGCTCGCACATTGCCTGAACAACATCCTATCTCTCTCTGTCGGGATTGGGATACATGTTCCATTCCTATCTTGTTCTTGCGAAAAATTATCAGCGCGGATAGTACTTCCGGGCACCGCCTGATCGGTTATGGAAGTAGAGGGGCCAACAAAGCATCGGTCGGTTTTCCAAGGTATACTTATAGTTTCGGTAAAAGTCAGGCCATAAAATGAGACATTATGGGGATTTGTAAACTGGATGTTAAAGCGAGCGCGGCCCCCCCATGCACATCTTATGCTCGAATCCGCGTCGTAAGTTGAAACTGTCGCTTTAGGTACAAGGATTGGGACCTCAACCGCAGCGTCCGCATGCGGGATTCTTTGCCTCCCTCCATCGAGCCACCCTTGTACCCAGTCCTTATCCCAACATTGGTCAAGTGTGGATTGCACTTCTACGGTCTCGGTACCTTTCCCAGTCTGTTCACACTCAGTGCGCAACGCAAATTGGTTCCACTTCAGGGCCCCCCGAGCACTTTGAAAAAAGACCCTGTTCGTATAGTTGTGGTTCACCTTTGCGCAGAGGAAGCCAGTGCTCCCATAGGCCACCCCGTCTGCAGCACCCAATCCGGTCACGACTCCGATGGTGTTTTGGGTAATCTTCCACACCCCCGTTAGCGTCAGTTCAGGCTCATAAGTAAAATACTTAGAATCGACGGTCGTAGCCGTATTGCCGGCAGAATCCGTCACCCAAATCGTAGCGAGGTATGTCCCTTGTTCCATAAGTTCCGACGGGACAGGGGGGCAAGTCCATGTGACCGATTTGCTGCTGCCATGCCAGCACTCTACCTTTTCCAAATAATTTATGGGGTCCGTCTGAAAGCTCGTCCCGTTCCAATAAAACCTGGGATTTGAGCCGTACTCAAATGTCTCTGTCACTTTCACCAAATTCGGAGCAGGGTCGGGATCATCTACGCTTGCAGTCCCCGATAGAACAAAACCATCGGGGAAACGTGTAAAATCCCCGCCCTGCTGATCGATTGTAATTGTGACACTGGACCTTGCGGCAGACGGGAATACTAGGCCGCCAGACAGGATAAGCACAAGCATCACCAGGCTTTGGAGAATCCCTGGCTCGAAGGTTGGAATAACGGAAGGGCTCTGTGCCCCGCAAGGCAGAACTGTATCTATAGAAAACCTCGGCGAAGAGGTGCTCGGCGTTTTCAGATGAGCCCCATGCTCCCGACGGCGCATGATAGGGAACGACGATGGGATTGTAACACAGGTCAGTCTACTATTGTCAAGTGAATCAAATGACAGGAATTAAGTGTCTAAATTCTTACAAGCAGCAAGGCCGTCTGACCTTCCCGATGAGAAGGCCCTTTCGGAAGGTGGCTCAGCTATCGCAATCAGTTTATAACCATGCGGTGTGGTTCCGATTCTCCTCGTGCTGTAACGCTGCAGATCCCGACGCAGACGATTAATCATGACCTCAACCAAGTTGAGGTTCCCCTTCTCCACCCGCGCCTCTTGGAGAAGGTCCGCCCGGCAGACTGGTCCCTCGCTACGTAACAAGATGCATGGCAAAGCGAAGCGCCAAGCACCCAAGGAAGGAATTAATTGACCATCGCCGACCCCAAACCTTCTGGCTAAGGAGGTCGGCGGCGATTCGGCCTCGCCGCACAAGGTGCTGACCGTCGGGGACAAGTCTACCCCGGGCTTAAGCCGGTGCAGCCAACGCCTTATGAGCCCGCTCCACAAGAAGGTTCAGATCAAGGTCCCCCTTCTTGAAAACGGCGTGGCATTCAGGCTGACAGAGATTGCCTCCAAGACGTTCTCGATGAACGCCTCACCATTCATAAGGATAGCGGGAATACCCCGTTGCCTGCGGAGCCCTTATAGATAGTGATGCCATCAATATCAGGCAAACGGATCTCGAGCAGGATAAGGTCCTGCAGAGAGGCATTGCCCCGGGTCAGCCCTTCCGCGGCCGTGGCCGCGAGATATGCCTCGTAGCCGTCTCCCTGGAGGGTGCGGCAGACCACCCGGCCATATTCGAGGTCGTCATCGATGGCCAGGACGCGCCGGGTCGCGGGGATAGTGGAATCTGTCCAGCCTGAGCAGTCTGAGATTCCTTTCCGGCCTCGGCCAAGTGGTGCCCTCTGTGGTGCCCTCCGGCCATCCCAGGGCACCAAACGCCATCATACAGCCGGGACTTGCGATGTGCCATTCGCCGACGAGGAACCCAAATCGGCAAGGACGGTCAACGAAACGGGGCCCGCTTCGAAGCCACGTGCTCTATCCGTTGAACTACGGGCCCTGAGGCGTTGATTCTACAACAATAATCCACGGAACGGGGACAAAGCTCGCGGTGGGTCGGAGGGTGCTGACAAGTTGCAAAGCAGCTCAAAAACTCCTACAACCAAGTGCTCATGAAGACTGAAGGCCTGGGGCCGGTGCTCTCCCGATGCCTCGCGCTCGCTCTGGGGCTGCTGGCCGCGGTCCTGGCGCTGGACCTCGGCTTGTGGGTCATCGGCCGGGTCCATCTCTGGCGCTACGGGCGGGCCGAACGCCCGGTCGCGGGGCGGACCGTCATCCTCTGCGTCGGGGACTCCTTCACGGCCGGGACCGGCGCCCCGCCCGGTCAGGGCTACCCGGCCCAACTCGAGGCCCTGCTCAACCAAGGCTCCGGCGCCGCCTACCGCGTCGTCAACGCCAACCGCGGCGCCGCCAACACGGCCATCGCCAAGAGCATGTTCCTGAAGGCCGCCGACGAGTTCCAGCCCCGCATCGTGACCCTGATGATCGGCGCGGCGAACTATTGGAACTATACCGGCTTCCACCCGGCCGGCCGCCCGCCCCTGGCGCGCGCCCTGGTCGACACTCTGCGCAACTTGCGCGTGGTCAAGCTCGCCCGGCTGCTCTGGCACCCCTGGCAGCGCGGGTTGCCCAGCGCGGCCGGCGCCGCTTGGCCGCAGGGAGTCGGCCATTGCCAGAGGGCGACGCGGCCCGTGGACCTCCCCTCCCGGGTCAGCGCGCTTCTCGAGACCGGCCGCGTGGCCGCGGCGCGGCGGACGGTCCAGGACGCCCTGGCCGCAAGGCCCCGGGACGGGAGACTGCTCGCGTTCTTGGGGTTCGTGGACCTGGTCGCACAGGACCCGGCCCAGGCGCGGTCCCGCTTCGAGGCCGCCCTGCGCCTGGCTCCCGGGGACGGCTACGCGCAAGTGGGGCTCTGCGGCGCGGCGACGGAGGGTGGGGCTCCGACCTGCCAAAAGCTCGACCGCGTGCTCGCCGCGGCGCCGCCGGACCCGCTGCTCTACCGCATCGCCGGGCACATCGTGGACCGGACGGACCCCGCCTGCGCCATCGCCCTGCTCCAGAAGTCCCTGCGGCTCGACTCCTGCCAGGGCGGCAGCTGGCTGGCCTTGGGACGGTTGCTGCGCAATGCGGGACGGTCCGAGGAAAGCCTGGCCATGACGGCGGAGGCGCTCCGGCTCGACCCCGGCCTGAGCGACAGCCTGCCGGAAGGCGGGCCAGGCGACGGGAACGCCGCGCAGACGGCTCAGGCTCGGTTCAACGCCCTGCTCAACAGCGGCGGTTACGATGAGATCATCGAGCGGTGCACCGCCCGCGGCGCGTCCCAGCCCTCCTGGCAGGAGCTCTGCCTCGACGCGCCGGAGACCCTCCGGCGCGCCGGCGCGCCGGAGCGGCAAGTCCTGGAACTGGCCCGCAGGCTCTTGCGCCTGCGGCCTGCAGACCATCGCCCGCTTTTGGTCATGGGCGAGGAAGAACTGAACCCGGGACGGGCCCGCCAAGCCGAGGCATTTTTCGCCAGAGCCGCGGCGCTGCGTCCCCGGGACCCCAAGCTCATCTTCGAGATCGCGCTCAAGTTCCTTTACCACGACCAAGCGGAGAAGGCCCGGGAGTGGGCCGACCGCGGCCGGCGGCTGGCGCCGGAGGTGCCGGACTTCGACCTGTTGACTCTGCATTCCTACCGGGGCCGGGGCACCAAGAGCGGGGACCCCGCTGCGGCGGAGCCCTGGGCCAGGAAGTTCCAGGAGCACGCGCGCCTGGGCCGCCGACTGGCCTATTGGAGCGAGCTCAGGGGACAATCCATGGATGAGCTCCTGGCCACGCCCGAGGGCCTTGCCGGCGGCAGCCGGGACGAGAAGTCGCTCCCGCAGAGGCTCGACGCGTGGATACGAAGCGACATCCGGGACATCGCCGCCGAATGCCACAGGCGCGGGATCAAGCTCGTCATCATGAACTATCCGGAGGGGACGGGCTTCACGCGATACGCGGGCTACGCCGAGCTGGCCGCTGCCGAAGGGGCGGCCTTCGTGGACGTCCACCAGGCCTTCGCCCGCCTGCGCGAACAGGGTGTCGAGGCCCAGTACTACTCCCGGGACGGGCACTGCAACGCCGCGGGCTATGGGATCATAGCCCGGACTTTGGCCGACGGGCTCAAGCAGGCCGGGCTCATCCCCTAGAAGCCAGCATTCAAGGCTTGCCGGCGAAATCCCCCTTCCGGCCCCGCCGCCACAGCTGGTAGCCATCCACCTCATCGGGCTTGAGCTCCTCGCGGGACAGCAGCACCGGCTTCCAGGAGACGAACTCCTCCTGGCTCAGAGCCAGATGACCGATGCCGAAGCCGTCGGAATCGTAGACGGTGCCCAAGGCCAAGGAGCTGGAGTCCACCGCCTTCGGCCTGCGCTTCCAGTTGTTTTTGAAGAGCCGGAGATGGATTCCGTCCTCGTCGATGGCCACCACCTTGGCGGCCCGATAGAGGCCTTGCCCGTCTTGCACCGAATAGAGCCCGCCGACCGCGGCTTGGGGAGCGCGATAGCAGCCGCACAGGCCGGACGCCAAGACGGCCAGCAGGCAGGCGCGCATGTCAGCGGCGGACCTCCTCGATGCAGGCCGGCAGGTCGGCCTTGGGAGAATTGACCAGCGGCGACACCTCGACGCACGCCAGTTCGCCCGGGTACGGGACCAGCAGGCGGGACAGATCCGCGGGCGCGGCCTCCGGATCGAGCCAGGCGTCCTCGTCTTCTCTCCTGAGGATCACCGGCATCCGGTCGTGGACGGACCGCAAGGCCGCGTTGGCCTGCGTGGTGATGATGGCGAAGGACCTGACCACGGCGCCGTCCGGCGCCTGCCGCGAGTCCCAGAGCCCGGCCATGGCGAAAGGCTCACGAGCCGGGAGCGTGAAGCGCAGCGGGATCTTCGCTCTCTCTCCAGGCTGTGGCCGCCATTCATAGAAGCCGTCGGCCAGCACCAGGCAGCGGGACTTGCGGAAGGGCGCCTTGAAGGCCGGCTTCTCGGCCACGGACTCGGCCCGCGCGTTGATCAGCTTGTGCCCGATGGACATGTCCTTGGCCCAGGCCGGGATGAGCCCCCAGCGCAGGGCGTCGAGGACCCGCCCGGCGTCGGCCAGGACCACCGGCGCCGGCTGGGTCGGGGCGATGTTGTAGCGAGGCGTGGGCTCGGAGCGGCACGCCGCAAAATGGAAGCGCTCCTGCAGGGCCCGGAGGTCCAAGGTCTGGGTGTAGCGGCCGCACATGCCGAGAGTCTACCGTTTCCTTCGGGGGGTGTCCACGGGCCTAGGCCCCTCGGGCCGCCCGGGATGGGCCGATTTCCGCGCCGGGCCTGGGACTTTCTTCACTATGGGCCCGCGCCCGCGGCCGAGTACAATGGAGGCATGCTCCCCTGGAGGGCGCTGCGCCTGGCCGGCCTGAGCCTCTGTCTGGCGGCGCCGGCCGCGGCGCAGGCTTTGCGGTCCGTGGCACCGGCGCGTCTGCCGGCGCCCGCGGCCAGCTTGGTGCTCCAGGCCAACGAGGCCGCGGCCTGGCGCGGCAGCCTCGGCGATTCGGCCTCCCTGTCCGGGCCCGGCTTCAAGCTGAGCCTCCGCGGCGCCTACCTGCGCGAGACCTTCGTCCGCGTCGCGGTCCGCTCCGGCCTTCCGGCCGCGCAGTTCCAGGCCGCGGCCGGGCCCGAGGCCCGGGCGGCCCTCGTCACCGAGGCCGTGGGCGCCTACACGCGCGGCCTGCTCTCCCAGGCGCAGGGCGTTGAGACCCAGCGCGAGGCCGGCTCCCTTTACCAGGAACTCGACGACCTGCGGCGGGTCCTTCCCCTCGTTGCCGACTCCGACCGCGCGGCCGTGCGCAAGCTCCATGCGGTCCTGCGCTCCTATCTTGAGGAGGAGTCCGCCCGCCGGGTCCGCCTGCGCGTCCGGGAGGCCCTGGCGGACTGGCAGGGCCGGTCCCCTGAAGAGGGATCCGCGGTCGCCGATTCCGGTCAGCGCCGCCCCGCCGGCCTGCTGGCCCGGACGCGCGGGACTCTAGCCGGGCTCTTCTCGGGTGAGCGCATCAGGCGCGTGTTCAACGGCGACGCGGGAACCGGGAGTTGGCAGAAGGACATCCAAGGTCAGCCCTGGCTCGACAAGGACGCGCAGGTCACCGGCTTCGAGCTCGCGGCCCCCAAAAACTATGCGGAGTACGACCGCGACTCGGCCTCGCGTCCCGACCCGCGCTCCAACTGGCGCGACGTCGCGGTCCTGACCTCCCCCGAAGACCCCCGCTATCCCCGGGCCGGCAGCGTGGACCTCGCCCATGTCGCCTTCCTGGACATGAGCGGGGACTGGCGCAAGCGCCTGCAGGGCTACATGAGCCTGGTGCGCGAGGGCGGCTTCTTCCTCATCGCGCACAACCACCAGTATGACGAGACCGCCTTCGCCCAGTACAACTACCGGGAAAAGGTCCGCGACCAGGTCTCCATAGAGTTCGTGTCTTCCGGGGAATGGGAGCTGATCGCAGCTTTCAACGAGAAGACGGTCCCCTCGGACTACCCGGTCACGGAGTGGTGGCGCATCTTCCAGCACCGCGCCCGGGACCGCGGCGACGAGATCCGACGTCAGGGGTATCAGACCAACAACTTCCTGCTGGTGTTCCGCAAGAAGCTCAACTGAGCGGGGCCCGCAGAGCGCTCAGCGCTGGGCGAAGAGGCTCGGGACCGGCTTGCCCAGGAAGACGAATTGCGCCGCGCTGCCCCGGAAGAGGTCCACATCCACCGGCCCATTGATGCCCCGCAGCGTGGCCTTGTTGGAGATCTGCCAGAAGGTCCAGGCGCGGCCGTCCGAGAGGGCCGGCCGGTCCTTGTAGTACGGGATCCAGAGCGCGTAGCCGTGCTTCTGACCCTTGAGGTAGCGGTCGTACATCTTGTAGTCCAGGTATAAGACCGGCGCCTTGCCGTAGCGGCTGCGGACTTTCCGCGAATAGGCGGCCAGCTCCCGGAGCAGGGTCTTGCGGCTGGGCAGCCTGGCGCAGCCCGGTGAAGGCTCCAGGTCGATGGCCGGAGGCAAAGACCCCGGGCTGCGCGGGACCAGCTTGATGAACTGGTCGGCCTGGGGCGCGCCGCGGCCGCACAGGTCGAAGAAATGGTAGGCGCCCCGGGCCAGCCCGGCGCGCGCCGCGCCCTGCCAGTTCTCCAGGAAGGTGGGATCCGCCATATAGTCGCCTTCCGTGGCCTTTATGTAGACGAAGGAGAGACCCTGCCCCTGCAACTGGTCCCAGCGGATGCGGCCTTGATGATGGGACACGTCGATGCCCCAGACCGCCTTGGGCACCGGCTTGGGTGCCGCCTTGGCGCCGGGCCGGGCCAGGGCGGGCCGGGGCGCGGCACCGGCGAACGCCAAGACCAGAAGCCAGGCCGTCCACTGCGCGGGGTTCATCGCAGAGCAATGATACCATGGCCGCGTGGCCTGCGGCCACGCTCCGTTGGCAAGGCCCGGACAATTTTGATACCAGCAGTGCAATCTCAGGCGGACCAGGAGGACACGTGGGCGGACACTCGCATTGGGCCGGGATCAAGCACAAGAAGGCCATCGTCGACGCCAAGCGCGGCAAGGTCTGGACCAAGATCGTCAAGGAAATAGCGATCGCGGCCCGGGCCGGAGGCGGGGACCCCGGCTCCAACCCGCGCCTGCGCCAGGCCATCGACGATGCCAAGGCGTCCAACATGCCCGCGGACAACGTCAAGCGCGCCATCCAGCGCGGCACGGGAGAACTCCCGGGCGTGATGTACGAGGAGCGCGTCTACGAAGGCTACGGCCCCAACGGCGTGGCCATGATCGTGGAAGTCACCACGGACAACCACAACCGGACCCTCAACGAAGTGCGCCAGGTCTTCCGGGAGCACGGCGGCAACCTCGGAGAAGCCAACTGCGTGGCCTGGATGTTCAAGCCCAAAGGCTTCCTCTCCGTGGCCAAGCCCGCCCCGGTCGACGAGGACACCTTGATCTCACACGCTCTGGATCTGGGCGCCGAGGACGTGGTCACCGATGTGGCCGAAGCCTACGAAATCTACACCGACCCCAAGGACCTCGCCAAGGTCAAGGACGGGCTGGCGGCCCAGAAGATCCCCGTGGCCTCAGCCGAGATTTACATGAAGCCTGACACCACCGTCCCGGTCACCAAGGCCGAGGCCGCGGCGCAGATCCTCAAGCTCATGGACGCCCTTGAGGACAACGACGACGTCAAGAAGGTCCACGCCAACTTCGACATCCCGGACGAAATCCTGGACAAGGTGGGATGACCAGCACCGTCCTGGGCATAGACCCGGGCGTATCCGAGACGGGCTGGGCCGTGCTCTGCGGCGAAGCGGGGGCCGCGCCGCGCCTGGAGGACTCCGGCCTCATCAAGACCTTCCCGGCCCAGCCTTTGCCCGAGCGCCTCTGCCTCATCTACGGCGCAGTGGCGCGCCTGCTGGAGCGCCACCGGCCGCAGGACGTGGCCGTGGAGGAGATGTTCTTCCTCAAGGCCGCCCACACCATCCGCGGCACCTTGCAGGCGCGCGGGGTCATCCTGCTCGCCGCGGCCCAGGCCGGCTGCGCCATCTCCGAGTACAACCCGCGCACCGTCAAGTCCGCTCTGACCGGAAGCGGCGCGGCCGATAAGCGGCAGATGCAGCGCTTGGTCTCCAAGACCTTGGGCCTGGCCGACCTGCTGCGTCCCGACGACGTGGCCGACGCCGCGGCCATCGCCCTGTGCCACCTGCGCTGCGGCCGCGTCAAGCGCCTGCAGGTCCTGGAAGTGCACGGGGGCGCCAGGTGATCGCCTCGCTGCGCGGCGCGGTCCTCAGCAAGACCCAGGACAGCGTGGTGCTGGAGGTCGCGGGCGTGGGCTACGAGGTCTCGGTGACGCCCGCCACGGCGTCGTCCTTGCCCGAGCCGGGCCGCGGCGTCCAACTGCACATCGCCGAGTCCGTGGCCATGTATGGCGGCGGGGTCACGCTCTACGGCTTCATGACCCCATCCGACAAGGAGATGTTCCTGACCTTCCGGGACTGCGTGCCCTCCACCGGGGCCAAGAAGGCCCTGGAGTACCTGGACAAGGCCTCCCGGTCCCTGCCCGACTTCCGCCGGGCCGTGCTGGACAAGGACGCCAAGGTCCTCACCGGCGTGTTCGGCTTCACGCGCAAGACCGCGGAGCGGCTCATCGACGCGCTCAAGGACGAGATCGAGGCGGTGAGCGTGCCCGGCGCCGAGCGCCTGGTCCGCGCGGGCGGAGCGCAGGTCCCGGCCGGCGCCATGAACCAGGCCTTGAGCGGACTGGCGGCGCTGGGCTATCGTTCCGCCGAGGCGCGCGCGGCGCTCCTGGCCGTGGCCGAGGAGAATGCGGGCGAGGCGCTGGACGCCGAGCGCATCATCCGCCTGGCCCTCAAGAGGCTCTGATGGCAGACCCCGAAGGCATCGATTCCGTCCTGACCCCCGCGGCCAAGCCCGAGGACGAGGCCCTGGACCGGTCTTTGCGGCCGAAGTCGCTCGACGAGTTCATCGGCCAGGAGAAGCTCAAGGCCAACCTGCGGGTGTTCCTGGCCGCGGCCAAGGCCCGCAAGGAGCCGCTGGACCACTGCCTCTTCTATTCCCCCCCGGGCCTGGGCAAGACCACTTTGGCCAACATCATGGCCCGCGAGCTGGGCGTCAGCCTGCGCACCTCCTCGGGCCCCATCCTGGAGCGCGCCGGCGACCTGGCCGCCGTGCTCACCGACCTGGTGGAAGGCGACGTCTTCTTCATCGACGAGATCCACCGCCTCAACCCCATCGTCGAGGAGGCCCTCTACCCGGTCATGGAGGACTTCACCTTCTTCATCTCCACGGGCAAGGGCCCCGCGGCCTCGACCATGAAGCTGGCCATCCCGCGCTTCACTTTGGTCGGCGCCACCACCCGGGCGGGCCTCCTGACCGGACCGCTGCGCGACCGCTTCGGCATCATCGGGAACCTGGGCTTCTACGAGGCCGCAGAGCTCGAGGCCATCGTGCGGCGCTCCGCCGCGATCCTGAGGATCCAGACGGAGCCGGACGGCGCCCGCGAGATCGCGCGGCGCTGCCGCGGCACCCCGCGCATCGCCAACCGGCTGCTGCGCCGGGTGCGGGACTTCGCCCAGGTCAAGGGCCAGGGCGTCATCACCGCCGAAATCGCGCGCTACGCCCTGGAATGCCTCGAGGTCGACGCCGCGGGCCTCGACGCGGCCGACCGGCGCCTGCTGTCCACCATCATCGAGAAGTTCGGCGGCGGTCCCGTGGGCGTGGAGAACCTGGCCATCGCCGTCAGCGAGGAGATCGACACTCTGACCGACGTGACCGAGCCCTTCCTCATCAAGTCCGGGCTCATCGCGCGCACGCCCCGCGGCCGGGTGGTCACGGCCAAGGGCTACGCCCACCTGGGCCGCAAGGCTCCCAAGAAGGAACCCGAGCTGTTCTGAAGATGCCCGCCCTGCTGCTGGCCGCGGTCCTGGCCTGGTCGGCCGCGGCGCCCGCGCCGCAGGCGCGGGCCGCGTACAACGAGCGGCTCATCCAGATCGGCGTCCTGCACGGGGTGCGCCGCCTCATTATCAAGCCCGAGGGCCGCTTCACTTTGCGCGACGCAGCCGGCCGCTGGCAGGAGGAACTGCTGCCGTACAAGGACTACCGCGTCTCCGTCGACGGAGACGACCTGATCTTCGGCCCCTTCCACCTGCGGGGCCAGGCGCGGCTCGTCCCCCAGGACCCCCAGGCCACGGTGCTGGCCGGATCGGGCCGCTACCGGGGCAGCCTCATCGTCAAGCCCGTCGCCGACGACAGTGTCACGGTGGTGGCCGAGATGGGCGTGGAGGAGTACCTGCTCGGCGTCGTGCCCCGCGAGATGGAGCCGGGCTGGCCGCGGGAGGCGCTCAAGGCCCAGGCCGTGGTGGCCCGGACCTTCGCCTACCACCACCTCGGCAAGTACCGCAAGTCCGGCTTCGACCTGACCTCGGACACGCGTTCACAGGTCTACGGCGGCGTCGGCGCCGACAACGAGGCCGTGCGCCGCGCCGTGGCCGAGACCCGCGGCGAGGTCCTGGGCTTCAAAGGCGAGCTCCTCGACGTCTACTACCACGCCTGCTGCGGCGGGCACACCGCGGACTACGGCCAGGTCTGGGGGCAGGGCGCGACGGCGCCCGTGCCCCTGCGCGGGGTCAAGGACCGCTACTGCGCGAAGTCGCCTTTGGGTCGCTGGAGAGTGCTGGTGTCCAAGGCCGATGTGCTCGCGGCCCTGCAGAGCCGCCGCTTGGTCGGCGGCAGGCTCAAGAGCTTCCGGCTGGGCCGGCGCGACGGGGCGGGCTACCTGCGCACCTTCCTGGCCGACATCGGCGGCGAGGCGGTCGTGGTGAGCGCCGAGGCGTTCCGCAAGGCCGTAGGGCCTACGGTTTTGCGCAGCCTGCGTCTGCGCTCGGCGAAGCTGCGGCGCCAAGGGGTGGAGTTCGAGGGCGCGGGCTCGGGACACGGGGTGGGGCTGTGCCAATGGGGCGCGCGCATGCAGGCCGACGCCGGCCGCGGCTACGAGAAGATCCTGCAGTACTACTTCCCGGGCTCGACCTTGTCCGTGGTGGACGAGTGATGGCCGAGCGCATCCCTCTTTCCGATTACGATTTCCCTTTCCCCGAGGAGCTGGTGGCCTCGGTCCCGGCCGAGCCGCGCGATTCGGCCCGGCTGCTGGTCCTGGACCGCGCCGGCGCGGCGCTGCGCCACGCGCATTTCCGCGACCTGCCGAGCTTGCTCAAGCCCGGCGACTGCCTCGTGCTCAACGAGACCAAGGTCCTGCCCTGCCGCCTGCTGGGCAAGAAGTCCACGGGCGGCAAGGCGGAACTGCTGCTGGTGCGCGAGCTGGAGCCCGGCTTCTGGACCGCTTTGGCCACCGGGCTCAAGGCCGGCATGCGCCTGTCCTTCCCCGGCGGCGCCGAGGCGCAGGTGGAGGGACTCAACGAAGACGGAGAGTACCTCTGCCGCTTCGACCGCGCGGACCTCTCCGCTTACCTGGCCGAGCATGGCCACGCGCCCTTGCCGCCCTACATCCTCAAGCGCAAGCGCCTGCCGGACGCCGCCGACCGGGAGCGCTACCAGACGGTCTATGCCTCGGCTGCGGGCTCCATCGCGGCGCCCACGGCGGGCCTGCACTTCACAGCCCGGCTGCTCGATGAGCTGCGGGGGCGAGGCGTGGGCTTGGCCAAGGTGACCCTGCACGTGGGCCGGGGCACGTTCCGGCCGGTGACCGTGGACGACGCGAGCCGCCATCCCATGCTGCCCGAGCACTTCCACATGGCCGAGGCCCAGGCGCAGCTCGTGGCGCGGGCTCTGCGCGAGGGCGGGCGGGTGGTGGCCGTGGGGACGACGAGCACTCGGGCGCTGGAGACCTTGGCCCGCCAGCCGGGCGGCTTCGGTCCGGGCCAGGGCTGGACGTCTTTGTATATCTGCCCGGGCCATGAGTTCCGCGTGGTGGGCGGGCTGATCACGAATTTCCACCTGCCGAAGTCCACGCCGCTCTTTTTGGCCGCGGCTTTGGCCGGACGGGAGAGGCTGCTGGCCGCCTACCGGGAGGCGTTCCGCGAGCGCTACCGGCTTTATTCCTACGGCGACGCGATGCTGGTGCTCTGAGGGGCGCGCTCAGCGGCCGCCCGGCTGCTCCGGCAAGGGAGCCAGCCGGGTCACTTTCTCCAGCAGTATGGACATGTCGAAGGGCTTGTTCATCCGGTCATCGCAGGGGATGGCCTCGCAGACCTCCGGCGGCAGCATGGCCGTGCTGGCTGAGAGCAGGATGACCGGGATGCGCTTCAATTCGGCATCGGCCTTCACGAGCCTGCAGACTTCGTCTCCCTTCATGGTGGGCAGGAAGTAGTCCAGGATGATCAACTCGGGCTTCTCCTTGCGGATCAGCTCGAGAGCCTGCTTGCCTTCCCCGGCCGATATGACCACATAGCCGCGCTTGGCCAATTTCTTGGACACCAGGAGCAAGGTGTCCGGGTCGGAGTCGGCATAAAGGATTCGAATCGGCATATCAAGCGCTCCTGGTCTCGGCCGGCAGTGTGAAATAGAACGTCGTCCCTTTCCCGGGCCGGGAGTCAAGCCCGATGTTCCCGCCGTGGCTCTCTATGATGTTGCGCGAGATCGCGAGACCCAGCCCGCTGCCTTCCTTCTTGGCGCTGATCGAGCTGATCTGGGAGAAGCTCTTGAACAGAGCGTCCATGTCCTCTTTCCTGATGCCGGGCCCTTCGTCCTGCACCGAGACCCGGACTTGCCCGTCGTGGAGGGCGCTCTTGATCGTCACTCGTCCCCGCTCCGAGAACTTGACGGCGTTGTTGAGCAGATTGATCACGACCTGGGAGATCTTGTCCTTGTCGCAGCTCACGCGCGGCAGGCCCTGCGCCAGCTCCAAGGCCAGGTCCAGGCCCTTGGCTTTGGCGACCGGGGAGAACGCCTGCGCGGTCTCGTCGAGCAAGACGTTGATATCCAGGGATTTCTTAAAGAACGGCATGCGCCCGGAGTCCAGCTTCTGGAAGTCCAGGACGTCGTTGATGAGGCGAGCCAAGCGGTCCACGTTGCGCTTGGCGATGCTGAGGCAGTCGCGCTGCCCCTCGGTGGGAGTGCCTTCCGACCCGTCCAGGACGTTGTCGATGCCCAGCTTGATGCAGGTCAAAGGCGCGCGCAACTCGTGGGCGACCACGTTGACGAAGTTCACCTTCAGTTCCGCCGCTTCCCGCGCTTTCTCTTCGGCCCGCAGGCGCTCGCGGTTCATCTGCTGCAGGGATTCGGCGTTCCAGAAGATCAGGATGGCGAAGATGAGCACGTTGGCCAGGCCGAACAGCGACGAGCCCGCGGTGGAGTCGTAGAGCCCGGTGCTCTGGACCAACAGCCTGACGGTGGCCAGGCTGGTCGGTATGATGATCATGGCCGGCAGCAGGAGGCGCACGCTCGAGCCGCCGGGCCCTTCGCTGCTCATGAGGACCATGATCCCCCGCTGCGGCCGGGCGCATAGGATGCCGAGATTCAGGACGGCGAAAGCCAGCGCGACGTTGAGCTCCATGGCGTCGAAGAAGGGGCCGCGATACAGCAGGGGCCTGATGCCGTAGCCATAGCCGGTCAGCGTCTGCAGGGCCACGGCCAGGCCGCCGGCGCATACGATCTGCGCCGGCCACAGGCCGGCCGGCCATTCCAGCTCCAAGAACAGCAGCGCCAGCCCTATGAACAGGAACCCCACGATCGCCAGGGGGGCCACATGCGGCGCGGCCTGCCCGGCCTTCCAATGGCTCATGAACAGATGATCGAGGCTCACATACCCGCCTCCGAAGCCGGCCAGGTTGAGGATCGCCAGGACGATCAGGAGCGCGGCGCCGACCTGCCCCAGGCGGCGCACCCGGGGATCCCGGATCTCCATGCCGCGCAGAGAAGCTCCCGCCGCGACGAACATGACGGCCGTCAGCGGATGCACGGCCAGCAGCGCCGCGGGGACCAGGAAGAGCCCGCCGCTTTGCAGGATCCAGCCCAGGAGCACGCAGCAGCCCAGGAACATCGAACTGGCTGCGGCCAGGATCGCGAATCTCCCCAACAGCGCGGTCACTTCGGAATCGCTAGGAGGCATGGCGGATGCCATAGATTCTATCACACTCCATTTGGATTATGATATGTTAGTCATCATGAAGATCGTCTGCTGGGGCGCGCGCGGCTCCATCCCGGTCTCCGGACCGGATTACCTTAAATACGGCGGCGACACCACCTGCCTGGAGATCCGCTCGGCCGCGGGCGACGTGGTCCTGGTGGACTGCGGCAGCGGGGTGCGCCGCGCGGGCAACCGGCTGCTCGAGGAGAAGGTCCGGCGCTTCACCATCCTCCTGACGCATGCCCACTGGGACCATATCCTGGGCTTCCCCTTCCTCAAGCCGCTCTACCATTCCGACGTCAAGATCGACTTCCACGGCTGTCCTTTCGCCCAGAAGTCCATCCAAACCGTGATCGGGAAGATCATGGAGCCGCCGCAATTCCCGGTGAACCTGGGCGCCATCCGGGCGAAGATGAGCTTCAACGACCCTTGTCTGTCGGGCGTCAAGATCGGCTCTCTGACGGTGACGCCGATCCTGCTCAGCCACCCCAACCAGGGCCTGGGCTACAAGTTCCAGGAGAACGGCAGCTCCTTCATCTTCCTGACCGACAACGAGCTGCGCTACCAGCACCCCGGAGGCTGCCAGTACGAGGATTACGTGGCCTTCTGCGCCGGCGCCGAGGTGCTCATCCACGACGCGGAGTTCACCGACGATGACTACGGGCGGACCAGGACCTGGGGGCATTCCACCTGCCGGCAGGCGGTCGGGCTGGCGCTGGAGGCGAAGGTCAAGCGCTTCGGGCTGTTCCACCACAACCAGGACCGGCCGGACTCCCAGGTCGACGCCATGGTGGGAGACTGCCGGCGCCTGGCCGGGGAGCAGGGCTCCCCCCTCGACTGCTTCGGCGTGACCCAAGAGACGGCCTTCGAGCTGTAGGCTCCCGTGAGCTTCCTGGTCCGAGCCCAAGACCCCTCCTGTCGCGCCCGCGCCGGAGTCCTCTCCACCCCCCACGGCGAGGTGGAGACCCCGGTCTTCATGCCCGTGGCCACCCAGGGCACGGTCAAGGCCTTGTCGCAGGAGGACCTCGGGACTTTGGGCGTGCGCGCCATCCTGTCCAACTCCTATCACCTCTACCTGCGACCCGGCGTGGAGGTCGTGCGCAAGGCCGGCGGCTTGCACCGCTTCATGGCCTACGACGGCATGATCCTCACGGATTCTGGCGGCTTCCAGGTCCTGAGCCTCGCCGACCTCAGGAACGTCGACGACGAGGGAGTGACTTTCAAATCCCATCTCGACGGCTCCGAGCACCGGCTCACCGCGGAGAGCGTCATCGACGTGCAACGCGGCCTCGGCTCCGATTGCTGGACCACCCTCGACGAGTGCGCGCCCTACCCCGCCGACGAGGCGCACGCCGCCGCGGCCCTGCGCCGCACCATGGCCTGGAGCGACCGCTCCGTCGCCGCGCTCCAGCGCGCGCGCGACGCCGGGGCCAAGTCCCTCTTCTTCCCTATATTGCAGGGCTCCTTTCACCCCTCCCTGCGCCGCCGAGCTGTCGAGCACCTGCAGACCTTGCCTTGGGACGGAGTCTCCATCGGAGGCCTCTCCGTCGGAGAGCCCAAGGACATGACCTGGTCGACTTTGGACCTCGTCACCAGCCTGCTGCCCCAGGGAAAGCCTCGCTACCTCATGGGCGTGGGCACTCCGGCGGACCTTTGGGAGGCCGTCAGCCACGGCGTGGACATGATGGACTGCGTCTGGCCTACGCGCGTGGCCCGCAATGGCCTGGCCATGACGCGCCGCGGCCGGCTCAACATCTGCAACAGCGCCTGCCGCGAGGACTTCTCCCCCCTCGACGCGGACTGCGCCTGCCTCGTCTGCCGCCGCTACACCCGGGCCTACCTATCCCACCTCTTCCGCGCCAAGGAGTTGCTGGCCTACCGTCTCTTGAGCTATCACAACGTCCACCTCATGATGGAGACCGCGGCCGCCATCCGTCGGTCCCTGTACGACGGCTGCTTCGAGGTCAAGCGCCGGGAATTCCTGGCGGACCTCGCAAGTCATTGACCTCGCGCCCCAAAATAGGTTTATTCTCATATCGAAAAATCAATGACAGGTAGAACTGGAGGCCGTTCATGAACTACGCGCAAGTCTCGATGAAGCCTGCTTTGGTCCTGGTCTTCGCCGCTTCCCTGGCCGCGCTGGCGGTCGCCTACTGGCTCATCCAGTGGGTCCTGGCCAAGGACACCGGAACGGACGCGATGCGCAAGATCTCCGACGCCATCAAGAGCGGCGCCGAGGCTTTCCTGCGCCGCCAGAACACGACCATCCTGTACTTGGCCGGCGCCTTCGCGGTGCTCCTCTTCGTCCTCTACGCCTTCGTGCGCAGCCATAACGAGCACGACGCGGCCGAGCCCATGGTCTTGGCGATCTGGACCACGCTCTCCTTCGTCATGGGGGCGCTCTGCTCGGTGAGCGCGGGCTTCATGGGCATGTGGGTCTCCATCCGCTCCAACATCCGCACCGCCTCCGCGGCGCGCACGTCCTTGAACGACGCCCTGCGCATCGCCCTGCGCGGCGGCGCCGTGTCCGGCATCTTCGTGACCGCGCTCTCGCTCTTCGGCGTGGGCGGGCTCTTCACCCTGCTCAAGTTCCTCGGCTATGACGTGTCCAAGATCCCCTTCATGATCGTGGGCTATGGCTTCGGAGCCTCCTTCGTGGCCCTCTTCGCCCAGCTGGGCGGCGGTATCTACACCAAGGCCGCGGACGTGGGCGCCGACCTGGTGGGCAAGGTCGAGGCCGGCATCCCCGAAGACGACCCGCGCAACCCGGCCGTGATCGCGGACTTGGTCGGCGACAACGTGGGCGACTGCGCGGGCCGCGGCGCGGACCTCTTCGAGTCCACCGCCGCCGAGAACATCGGCGCCATGATCCTGGGCGTGGCCCTCATCCCCTTCTTCGGCTGGAAGGGCATCCTCTTCCCGCTGGTGGCGCGCGCTCTGGGCATCCTCGCCTCCATCGTGGGCATCATCTATGTCCGTACGGAGGAGGACAAGGACCCGATGACGGCGCTCAACATCGGCTACTACATCGCCTCCATCCTGGCCGCCGCAGGTTTCGCCTTCGCCGCGCGCTGGCTCCTCTATACCGACCAGGCGCCCAATGCCTGGCTCTACTACACGGCCTGCGGGGTCATCGGCATCCTGACCTCCCAAGCCTTCGTCTACATCACCCAGTACTACACCGAGTACAAGTACCGTCCGGTGCTGTCCATCGCCGAGGCCTCGCAGACCGGGCCCGCCACCAACATCATCGCGGGCATCTCGGTGGGCTTCGAGTGCACGGCCCTGCCGGTCATCGTCATCTGCATCGCGATCCTGGCTTCCTACAAGCTCGGAGCCGCCGCCCTGCCTGGCGGATTGGGCGGGCTTTTTGGCACGGCGGTGGCGACCATGGGCATGCTGGGGACCGCGGCCTACATCCTGGCCATGGACACCTTCGGCCCCATCACGGACAACGCGGGCGGCATCGTGGAGATGTCCCATCAGCCGGAAGAGATCCGCAAGAAAACCGACCGCCTCGACGCCGTGGGCAACACCACCAAGGCCCTGACCAAGGGCTACGCCATCGGCTCCGCGGCCCTGGCGGCCTTCCTGCTCTTCTCGGCCTACATGGACGAGATCTTCAACTACACGGGCAGGCGCATCGGAGTCGACATCGCCAAGCCGGAAGTCTTCGTCGGCGCCATGCTGGGCGCCATGCTGGTGTTCCTGTTCTCCGGCTTCACCATCCGGGCCGTGGGCCGGGCCGCCTTCGCGGTCATCAACGAGGTGCGCCGCCAATTCAAGGCCAAGCCCGGCATCATGCAGGGCACGGAACTGCCTGACTACGGGCAGTGCGTGGACATCGTGACCGTGGGCGCCCTGAAGGCCATGATCCTGCCCGGCCTGGTCGCGGTCGCCGGGCCCATCCTCGTGGGCGTGGTCTTCAAGATGTTCATCACCCCGGCGGACCCGACCATAGCGGCCGAGGCCGTGGCCGCTTTCCTGATGGTCGGGACCATCGCCGGCATCCTGATGGCGACCTTCCTCAACAACTCGGGCGGCGCCTGGGACAACGCCAAGAAGTACATCGAGACCGGGGCTTACGGCGGCAAGCGCTCTGAGCCCCACAAGGCCGCTGTCGTGGGCGACACGGTGGGCGACCCCTTCAAGGACACGGCCGGGCCGTCCTTGCACGTGCTCATCAAGCTGCTAGCCACCATCACGCTGGTGCTGGCGCCGTTGTTCTTGTAAGTCGAAACGGCAGGGCTCCCCAACGGAACCGCCGCCCCCTCAAGGGGGCGGCGGTTGCGCTTGAAGACGGCTTTGCCGTCTTCAAGCGCCATTCTACGGCAAGAAACCCTTGAAAATGTGCTAGAATCTTCGACCAGTTCAGTTATCCAAGGAGCGAACATGCCACCACAAGCGCAGCCCAACATGTGGGTCAATATGGTACCCATCGCGGCCGTCTTCGTCATCTTCTACTTCTTCCTCATCCGGCCGCAGCAGAAGCAGGCGAAGGAGCACCAGCAGATGCTCGATTCCGTCCAGAAGGGCGACCGCATCCTGACCACGGGCGGGCTCTACGGCACCGTCGTGGGGCTCAAGGGCACCGACCTGGAGGTGCGCTTCGCCGAGAACGTGAAGCTGACCCTGGCCCGCACCGGCATCGCCCGGGTGCTCAAGTCCGAGGCGGGCGAGACCGCCCCGGAGAAGGCCCAGACCGGCGTCTCCTGAGCGAAAGACCATGAGCAAGAACCAGATCAAGTGGTCGTGCATCCTTTTGAGCATCATCGGCGCCGTCGCGCTCCTCTATCCCACCGTCAACTGGTACAGCCTGGAGCCGGCCGAACGGGCCCGCCAGGAATCCTTCCGCATGCGGCCGAAGTTCATCCTGAACCTGGGACTGGACCTGCGCGGCGGCACGCATATGGTCATGGAGCTCGACGTCTCCAAGCTCGATCCGAAGGCGGACATCAACGACGCCATGGCGCGAGCCATCGAGATCATCCGCAACCGCGTGGACCAGTTCGGCGTGGCCGAGCCCCTCATCGTGCGCCAGGGCCAGCGCTGGATCGTGGTCCAACTGCCCGGCATCACCAACTCCGCCCAGGCCAAGGAGCTGGTGGGCAAGACGGCCCTGCTGGAGTTCCGAATGGTCGACGAGTCCGAGACCGCACAGAAGGCCTTGGGCAAGATCGCCGAGTTGGGCGTGTCCGCCTTCAACGGGACCAAGGTCTCCACCGCGGCGGCCAAGCTCGTCCCCGAAGAGGACCAGCTCTACGCGGGCAAGGAGAGCGCCCTCTACATGCTCAAGAAAGATGTCCCCCTCACCGGCGCCTCGCTCGAAACCGCGCGCGTGGAAACGGCGGGCGGCGACTACGGCATGCCCGTGGTGGCGTTCAAGTTCAAGCCGGAGTCCGCGGCTGTCTTCGGTACCCTGACCGGAGCCAACGTGGGCAAGCACATGGCCATCGTGCTCGACGACATCGTCTACTCCGCCCCGGTCATCAAGTCGCGCATCGGCGGCGGCTCCGGCATCATCGAGGGCCAGTTCACGGCCGACGACGCGCGGAATCTCGCCATCGTCTTGCGCGCCGGCGCCCTGCCCGCCCCGGTCAACATCATCGAGGAGCGCACCGTGGGCCCGACCTTGGGCGAGGACTCCATCCGCGCCGGCATCACCTCCAGCGTGATCGGCCTCATCCTGGTGATCCTCTTCATGGTGGCGTACTACCGTCTCTCCGGGATGGTGGCCTGCATGGCTCTGGGGCTCAACTTCCTGTACCTGGCGGCCTGCATGGCCTACTTCAAGTTCACCCTGACTTTGCCCGGCATCGCGGGCATGATCCTGTCCTTGGCCATGGCGGTGGACGCCAACGTCCTGATCTTCGAGCGCATCCGCGAGGAGCTCAGGGCGGGCAAGCCCGTGCGCATGGCCGTGGACCAGGGCTACGACCGGGCCTTCACGGCCATCTTCGACTGCAACCTGACCACCGTCATGACGGCCGCCTTCCTGTTCCAGTTCGGCACGGGCCCGATCAAGGGCTTCGCCATCACCCTGATCCTGGGCATCATCATGAGCTTCATCACGGCCATCTACGTGACCCGGCTCATATTCGAGTCCTATCTCTCCGCCAATCCCGTAGAGGAGCTTTCGATCTAACATGCAATTCCTCCATAATCCCGACATCGACTTCGTCAAGTGGCGCCGCATCCCGATCGTGCTGTCGCTGATCATCATGTTCGGCGGCCTGGTCACGATCGTCTTCAAGGGGTTCCACTACTCCATCGAGTTCACGGGCGGCACGCTCGTCCAGGTGGCGTTCGCCAAGGGTCAGACCGTGGATATGGCCAAGATGCGCTCCGCCCTGACGGAGGCGGGCTTGGCGCCCGAGATCCAGACCATCAGCTCCGGCGGCAAGGTCAGCTACAGCCTGCGCGAGAAGGGCGACGAGAAGGCCATGGAGGCCGTCTCCAACAAGACCATGGACGTGCTCACCAAGGCCTTCCCGGAGGCGTCCCCGGTCCTCGAGAAGAAGGACATGGTCGGCCCGGTCGTGGGCAAAGACCTCAAGCGCAAGACCTACTGGGCCATCTTCCTGAGCCTGATGGGCATCGTCATCTACCTGGCCTTCCGTTTCTCCAACCCCCTCTGGGGCTTCACGGGAGTCGTCGAGCTCTTCCACGACGTCATCGGCGTAGCGGCCTTCTTCTGCATCATGGGCACGGAGATCGACCTGCTCATCGTGACGGCTCTGCTGACCATCGCGGGCTACTCGGTGCACGACACCATCATCATCTTCGACCGGATCCGCGAGAACCTGCGCATCAAGCGCGGCGCGAACTTCGGCGAGATCGTCAACGCCTCCATCAACGAGACGCTGTCGCGGACCATCATCACGGTGCTGACCGTGCAGACCGTCTGCATCATCCTGCTCATCTTCGGCGGGCCGGTCATGCGCAACTTCTCCCTGGCCATGGTGCTGGGCAACATCCTGGGCACCTACTCCTCCATCGCCGCCACCGCCACTTTGATCTACGAGTGGGAGACGCATTGGGGGGGCAAGAAGGCCGCCGAGCCGGCTGCCCCGCTCAAGGGCGGCAAGCCGCAGCCCAAGAAACAGAAGGGCTATGCGTAAGATCCGGGGCTTCAAGCTCGCCCTCAAGGCCGCGGACGTCAAGCGCCGCGCCAAGAAGGCCGGCTTGGATCTCGCGGCGCTGGGCCTGGGAGACGACGATCTGGCGAAGCTCCTGGCGGCGGCAGCCAAGACCATCGCGCCGGGCGTGCTCTTCGAGACCTTCAAGCACCCCGACTCCGACGCCGCGGCCCTCTCCCCCATCCCGGGCCTGGCCTACAGCGTGATCCTGGCGACACTGGGGCCGGGATTCGCCCCGGCCAAGGAGCAGTCCCGGCAGAGCTCGGCGGAGACCTACGCCCTCTGGGGCTTGGTGGAGGCCGCCGCCTTGGACGAGGCCGTGCGCTTCGCCGCGGCCCTGCTGGAGGAGGAGGCGGCCACCGAATCCTGCACTTTGAGCCCCTGGAACGCGCTCCAGGAACCCGCGGCCCTGGAGATCGTGCTGCGCAAGCTCGACGCCGGAAAGCTCGACGTGCGCCTGCACGAGGGCCGGCTGGACCCCCCGGCCACGACCGCAGTGAGCCTGAGCTGGCTGGCCCAATCCCGGGCGCGCAAGCCCAAGAAGGATTGAGCATCCTCCGCCGCCTCGCCCCTTATCTCGCCTATCTCTACGTCTCCTTCGTCGGCCTGACCTCGCGCCTGCGCTGGCTGGGCGAAGAGCATCTCGCCGCAGCCCGCCGCGTGAAGGGCCCGGTGATCTACGCCTTCTGGCACCAGCGCCAGGTCTTCTTCACCTGGGCCCACCGCGGGTGGCATGTGAAGGTCCTGGTCAGCCGCAGCCGCGATGGGGAGATCATCGCCCAGGCCATGCGGCTCTCGCGCATCCCGGCCTGCCGGGGCTCCTCCTCGCGCGGCGCCGTCACCGCGGCCCGTGAGCTCCTGGAGGCCTTGAACGATGGCTTCGACGTGGCCGTCACCTGCGACGGCCCGAAAGGGCCGGCGCGGGAGGTCAAGGCCGGCATCCTGTACCTGGCCCAGAAGACCGGCCTGCCCATCGTGCCCATAGCCAATGCGCTGTCGCGTAGGCTCGAGATCTCCCGCGCCTGGGACCGGTTCCAGATCCCCCTCCCTTTCTCCCGAGCCGTGGTGGTCCACGGGCCGGCGCTCTTCGTGGGGCCGCAGGACGACCTGGCGGCCAAGGCTAAAGAGCTCAAGCTCGCCTTGGACCGCATCCACGAGGATGCCGACCGCGAGGTGTCCTGATGGCTCTTGCGGTCCTGCTCGCGCTCAATCTGGCGGCGCCGTTTGTGGTGCTGGGGGTCCTGGCCAAGTTCGTCTTCTCGGCGCGGCGCGGCCTGCTGCGCGACCTGCCCACCGAACTCGACGAGCGCCTGGGCGGCCTGCCGCGACAAGCCCGCGCCAAGCTCGCGGGCCGGCCGGTGCTTTGGGTCCACGCGGCTTCCGCGGGCGAGGTCGCGGCCGTCTCCGAGATCCTGCGCCGGCTGCGCGAGCGCCCCGGAGCCCCGGCGGTCCTGCTCTCAACCACGACCCGCGCCGGCCGCGAGGCGGCGGCGCGCCTGGCGAGCGTGGACGCCGCAGTCCTGGCCCCCATCGACTGCTGGCCCGCGGTGCGGCGCTTCCTGCGCCAGGCCCGGCCCTACGCATTGGTGCTCGTGGAGACCGAGCTGTGGCCCAACATGATCGAGCTGGCCGCGCGCGCCGGGCTGCGCATCGGGGTGGTCAACGGCCGCATCTCGGAGAGGAGCTTCCCGCGCTACCGGCGGATCGCGCGGCTGCTGCATCCATTCTTCGCGCGCATCGACCGGGTGGCGGCCCGGACCGAGGCGGATGGGCGGCGTTTCGCCGCGTTGGGCATCCCTGCCGACCGGGTCCTGGTCGCGGGCAACATGAAATACGACCGATTGTCATCCGGAGACGAGCGCGGCCGCGCCGAGCTTGTGCGCTTGGGCTGGCAGGGCTCTGCGGTGCTCGTGGCGGCCAGCACTCATCCCGGCGAGGAAGAGATCATCCTGGAGGCCTTCACCGGCCTGCGCCGGCGCTTCCCGGCATTAAAGCTGGTCATGGCTCCCCGCCACGTGGAGCGCGCGGACGACGCGGCCGAAGCCTTGCGCAAAGCGGAGCTGTGTTTCTGCCGCCTCGGCGGCGAGGCCCCGGCCGAGGCCTGCGTTCTTCTCGTAGACGCGATGGGCTGGCTGCCCTCCTTCTTCGCCTGCGCCGCCGCGGCTTTCGTTGGCGGGACCATGGTCCCGGTCGGCGGCCATAACGTCCTGGAGCCCGCCTTGGCCGGCGTCCCGGTGCTCTTCGGCCCGCATACGGGACACACCCAGGAGGCGGCCGATGCCCTCAAAGTCTGCGGCGGCGGCTTCCAGGCCGCGGACGCGGCGGCTCTGGCAAGGATCATGGAGCGGCTCCTGGCCGAGCCGGAGTTCTCTGCCGACTCCGGGCTCAAGGCTCAGGCCCTGGTGCGCAGTCTGCAGGGCGCCACGCAGCGGACTTTGGAGCATCTGGGACCTGTCCTCGCGCTGCCTCTGCGGCCCTAAGCGAAAAAGCCTTGTCAGCCCGCGGTCCGGCTGTTACACTAATGCCATGAGGCCTGTCCGCGCCTGCCTGCTCTTGCTGTTGCCGATCTTCGCCTCCGCAGCCAAGGTCGGCGAGGTCCCGCCCATCTCCCCTGAGATCGGCTCCGGGCAGCGTCTTACACTCATGGGCGGCTCCCAACTCGGGGATTCCCGGCTTCTTACGCCCACCCTCCAGAGCGGCGCGCCGTCCTTGATAAGCCTCACCCTGCCGCCTTCGGTGATCCCGCGGGTCTCGGTCGCGCCAACGCCAATACTGAACGCGGCCCCGGCGGTGAAGACCGGCATGGACCCGCTTGCCGCGCCAGAACAGCCTAGCTCACTGCCCGGAGGCACGGGTCAGCTCGACACCGCCTCGCGCAAGTCCGTGGAGATCACCGGCGACTTAAACGCCCCTTCCGGCCAGGTCCAGGAGGAACAGGTCCAGGGCTCGGCTTCGGCCATGTTCGACGGCGTCGCCAAGTCCGGCCTGCAGCAGGATCTTGCTCCTGTGCTGGCCGCTCCAGCTGAGACCGCCCCCGGCTATTCCCCCCGCCCCATATACGAGGCCGCCAAAGGCGATAGCCGCAGGGACTGGTCCATAGGCGGCCGGCCCGCGACTTACCTGGGCGGGGGCGGCTTCAAGGACATACTCCTGCACCCGGACGACCCGGAGGTCCTGCTCACTCTCTTCACCCAGGCCGGCTCCGATGACGCGCTGGGCAGCCGCAGCGAACGCAACCTGGACCTCGGCCGGCATAGGCCCCTGGAGGAACTGGGCTTGGCCCCGCGCGTCCTGCAGGTGGGAGCGCTCAAGATCGCGCAGGGCCAGGGGGTGCGGCAGGTCTCCTACTACATGCAGGAGCGCGTCCGGGGCCGGACCTTGAGCCAGGCCTCGCCCGCGGACCTGCCGCTGGTGCGGGCCCTCTTCGACCGGCTGGTGGCGGCCCGCATCAAGCTGACCGACCGCAACCAGATGCTCGAGAATATCATGGTCGGGACCACCCGCTCGCAGCCCAGCCGCCGGGCCTATGTGATCGACGCCGGGGAAGCGCTCGCTGTCCCCGGCCAAGGCTTCATGGACAAGCTGGCTCGCAGGCCGGATCCCCTGCGCGAATATTACGACGGTCTGCTCCGGGATCTCTCCGCGCGGCTCAAGACCGGCGGCCGGTCCTGAGCGAGCCACAAATTGGTAAAATGCGTCGGTGCCCAATAGAATACTCGTCATCCGGCTCTCCTCTTTGGGCGACGTCATCCTGACCGCGCCGGTCTACAAGAACCTCAAGGCGCATTGGCCGGACTGCCGCATCTCGGTCCTGGTCAAGCCAGCCTACGCCGGCATCGTGGCCGGCATGCTCGGCGTCGACGAGGTCATCCCTTTCACCGGCCTTTTGGGCGCTCTGCGGCGCATCAGCGCCGGGGGCTTCACGCACCTGCTCGACCTGCACGCCAATTTCCGCTCCTGGCTCATCCGCCAGTTCTGCGCCGTACCCCAGGTCAGCGTCTACCGCAAGGACGCCCTGATCCGCCGCCTCTTCGTCTTCCTGCGCCTGCCCTTCCCCGCTTTGGAGCGCCACAACGTGGAGCGCTATCTCGCGGCCCTGGCGGACTGGGGCGTCCCGGTCCGGGAGCGCTGGCTCAGCCTGGGCGATTACGGCGGACCGGCCGCGGCTTCCGGCACCCCTTCCAGGACCAATGTCCTGATCCTGCAGAGCGCTTTTCTGGGCGACAGCCTCCTGACCTTGCCCCTGGCTCGCGACCTCAAGAGCATACTCCCCGACTGCCGCGTGACCGTCCTGACCTTGCCCAGGAGCGGGGCTCTGTTCACGGATTCCCCTTACGTCGACGAGGTCGTCCTCGACGACAAGCGCGGCATCCATCGCGGCCCGCGCGGGACCTGGCGCCTGGCCCAGGACCTGCGCCGCAGGAAGTTCGACCTGGCCTTGATCCCCCACCGCTCTTTGCGCAGCGCCCTCCTGGCGCGCCTGGCCGGAATCCCCCGCCGCATCGGCTCCGCCGCGAGCGCCGGTCGCTGGCTCCTCACGGACGCGGTGCCCTTCACCTGGCTGATGCACGACCTGGAGCGCAACCTGGCCCTGCTGCAGCCTCTGAAGCCCGACATCCGCCCCCGGCCGGACGAATCCGTGTTCGTGGCCAAAGACGACAAAGCGACCCAGACCATCGGCATGCGGCTGCGCGAGGAAGGGGTGGCGCCCGAGGAGCGCCTGGTGGGACTGCATCCCGGCTCGGTCTGGGCCACCAAACGCTGGCTGCCGGAACGCTTCGCCGCGCTGGCCCGCGGCCTGCGCGCGCAGGGCCTGCGCGTGGTCATGGTGGGAGGCGAGACCGACCGGGAGCTCTGCGGCCGCATCGCCCGGGACGGCGACGCCCTGGATTGGTCGGGGCGCACCGACCTCATGGAGCTCAAGGCGCTGATGGGGCGCATGGCCCTGTTCGTGACCAACGATTCCGGCCCCATGCACATGGCCACTGGCATGGGCGTGCCCACGCTCGCGATCTTCGGGCCCACCACCCGGGAGCTGGGCTTCTTCCCCTACGGGGCCGGGCATCGGGTCGTGGAGAAGGACCTGGCCTGCCGGCCCTGCAGCCTTCACGGCGGCAAGGCCTGCCCGGCCGGGCATTTCCTCTGCATGCGGCTCATCACGGCCGAGGAAGTCCTCGCCGGCGCCCTGCAGATGGTCCGCGCGGCGGTGGCGCCGTGAGGATCCTGCAGATCGAAGACGAGCCCTGGGATTCCGGCATCGCCCACTACGCCCTGACCCTCTCCGCTCAGCTCCAGCGCCTCGGCCATGAGGTCCATTTCTGGGGCCGCGCCGGCTCCACGCTCGTCGCCGCGGCGGCGCGCGCCGGACTGCGCGCGCGGGGCCTGCGGCGCCCCTGGTCCTCTTTGCACGGCCTGCGCGCCCAGGTGCGCGCCGCGGGCATCGAGCTCATCAACGCCCACACGGGCAGCGGCCACGCCCTGGCTGCGGCCTTGGCCGCCTTGACCACCGTGGCCGTGGTGCGCACGCGCGGCGACGCCCGTCCCGCGGCCAAGCATCCCCTGGCCCGGCTGCTGGCCCGCAGGACCGACGCCTACATCGCCGCCAACTCGGCCATCGCCCGGGATCTGGCGGCCGCGTTCTGGGGCTCGCGGGTCGCCACCGTGTTCCAGGGCATCGCGGCCGGGCCGCCCCCGCCCCTGCCCGCGGGCTGCGCCTTCGGCCTGCTCGGCCGGCTGGACCCGGTCAAGGGACACGAGACCGTTCTGCAGGCCTTGGCTCTGCTCAGGAAGGTGCATCCGGCGGCGCGCTTGCGCGCCGTGGGCGGGGGCGCGCCCCTGCGCCGCGAGCAGCTGGAAGCCCGGGCTCGGGCCCTGGGCCTGGAGGGGTGCGCGGTGTTCACCGGCTTCGTGCCCGACGTAGCGGCCGAACTCGCGCGCTGCCGGATCGGGGTGGTGGCGTCCACGGCCTCGGAGGCCGTGTCACGCGCCGCCCTGGAGTGGATGGCGGCGGGCCGGCCGGTGGCGGCCGCGGCCGTGGGCTGCCTGCCGGACCTCGTGGAGGAGGGCGTGACGGGCTTCTTGACCCCGCCGGGCGACGCCGCGGCCCTGGCCCGGGCCCTGGCGCGGCTGCTGGAGCAGCCGGCTCTGGCCGAGCGCATGGGCGCCGCGGCGCGGCGCGTCTTCGAGGAGCGCTTCAGCCTGGAACGATTCGGCGCCGAAACGATGAAGGTCTATGGACAGGTCCTGGGACATCTTCCATCTTGACGGAGAGCGCGGGCTGCGCGGCGGGGAGCGCCAGCTCCTCTACCTGGCCGCGGCCCTGCGCGCCCGCGGGCACCGCAACACCGTGGTCTGCCGCCGGGCCTCCCCCCTGGAGACCGAGGCGCGGCGGCAGGGTTTCCAGACCGAGAACCTGCCGTACCTGTGTGAGTGGGACCCTATTTCCGCCTGGAAGCTCGCGCGGCTGGCCCGCCGCTCCCGGCGCCCGGTCCTGCACGCGCACACCGCGCACACGGCGGCGCTGGCGGCTTTCGCCAGCCCCCTGGGCGGCCTGCCCTGGGTCGCGCACCGGCGCGTGGACTTCGAGCTCAGCGGCAGGCTCAGCCGGAGGCTCAAGTACGACCGGGCCGGGCGCGTGGTGGCCGTGTCCGGGGCCATCGCGCGCCTTCTAGAGCGTTCCGGCGTCCCCCCCGCCCGCATCGCCGTGGTCCCCGATGGCCTGCCCGTCGGCGACCGGGAGAGGCAGTGGACCGGCGCGGGCGAGGAGGTCTTCTCCCCGGCCTCGGCCCAGGAGAAGGCCCACCTGCGCTGGCAGCTGGCGCAGCGCTTCGGCGCGCGCGAGTCGGACGCCTGGGTCGGGAACCTCGCCGCTTTGGTCCCGCACAAGGACCATGACACCTTGATCGCCGCGGCCCTGCTGGTCATCCAGAAGCGGCCGGAGACGACCTTCCTCATCGCCGGGCAGGGGCCGGAGCAGGAGCGCCTCCTCAAGCAGATCAAGCTCATGGGCCTGATGGGGAAGATCCTCATCCTGGGGCAGTTGGGCGACCCGGCTGCGCTGCTCAGATCGCTCGACCTCTTCGTCCTCTCCTCCTGGGGCGAGGGCATGGGCAGCGTGCTCCTGGAGGCTGCGGCCTGCGGCGTGCCCATCGCGGCCACCACGGCTGGCGGCATCCCCGAGATCGTCACGGACGGAAGCTCCGGGCTCCTGGTGCCGCCGCGCGACCCGGAATCCCTGGCCGGAGCCATCGACAGGCTGCTCGCGGACCGGGAGTTGGCGCAGCGGCTCGCGGACCGGGCTCGGGCTGGCCTGCGGGATTTCGGGCTCGAGCGCATGGCCGTTGAAATGGAGGCCGTCTATGCCGCCCTTGCTTAGCGCCATCCTGATCGCCACCGACGAAGAACGCGACCTGCCGGGCTGCCTGGAGAGCCTCCAGGGTCTGGCTGACGAGATCGTCGTGGTGGTCTCCGAAGAGACCGCGGACCGCACCGAGGAGCTCGCCCGCGCCGCCGGGGCCAAGGTCATCCGCCGCAAATTCATCGACTACGCCTCCCAGCGGCAGGTCTCCCTCGACGCGGCGGCCGGCGACTGGTGCCTCTGGATAGACCCGGACGAGCGGGTCACGCCGCCGCTGCGCGATGAGATCCGCTCCTTGCTGGCGGCGGCGGACGCGGACGCTTACGACATCCGCTTCGAGGTCCGGTTCCTGGGCCGCCCTCTGCGCTGGGGCGGCATGGGCCGGGAATCCCACGTGCGGCTCTTCCGGCGGGGCAAAGCGCGCTTCCAGGGCGGGCTGCTGCATGAGGGATTGGACGTGGCCGGCGCCACGGGACGCCTCCGGCACGGGCGGATGGTCCATGTCCCGTACGAGGACCTCGGCGACTACCTGAGCAAGCTTGACCGCTACACCTCTTTGGCCGCGCGCAAACGCTGGGACCAGGGGCAGCGATTCCACCGGTGGCATCATCTCATCCTGCCCTGGGAATTCTTCGCGCGGGCGGTGCTCAAGCTCGGCATCCTGGACGGTGGACCGGGCTTGATCTGGGCCGGGCTGGCCGCATTCCACAGCTGGCTCAAATATGTCAAACTAGGGGAAATCCAGAAGGAGGCGAAGCCTTGCTAGAGACGATTGCAGGCGGCGCAGCCATCGCCGGCGTGCTCAGCGCGCGCTGGAACTGGTGGCGGCCCAAGGCCGAGGGCCTGCCGAGCCTCATGTATCACAAGGTGGGCGACCATCCCCCAGGGTCCAAGCTCGCCAAGCTTTGGGTCACGGCCGCGGACTTCAGGCGGCAGATGCAGTATCTCAAGCGGCAGGGCTACACCTCCATGCTTTTCGCGGAGCTGCGCGACGCGGAGGTCGGCAGCCGCCCCATGCCGGCCAAGCCGGTCCTCATCACTTTCGACGACGGCTACGCCAACAACGCCGAAGTCGCCTTCCCCATCATGCGGGAGTCCGGGATGAAGGGCAACATCTTCCTGGTCTACGAGACCATCGAGCGGCACAACGCCTGGCACGACCCCGCCAGCGAGCCCTGGGTGCGCATGCTGACCTGGGCGGCCATCGACGAGTTGCAGCGCTCCGGCCTCGTGGAGTTCGGCTCCCATACCATGCGCCATCCCAACCTGGCCCGCACCCCGCTCGACGAGGTCCGCTGGGAGCTCTGCGAAAGCAAGAAGCGCCTGGAGGACAAGCTGGGTCGCCAGATGCTCGGCTTCGCCTACCCCTACGGTGCCGGGGCTTTCGTCCCGGAGGTCCGGCGCCTGGCTCGCGAAGCGGGCTACCGCTACGACTTCAGCATCAAGCAGGGCATCTCTCCTTGGCCCTGGGACCCGGAGTCCGGCCCGCTCCATAGGCTCTTCGTCCGCGGCGACGACTACATGCTGGATTTCCACCTGAACCTGACGCGGGGCAAGGCCCGCTTCTGAGGCCAGGCCCGCCATGAGCTGGGTAGACCGCCGCGCCCGCCTGCTCAAGAGCTTCTGGGGCCGCGGGCTCTTGTGGCTGCTCTCCATGGCCTACGGCGCGGGAGTCCTGGCGCGAGGTCTGCTCTATGACCTGCGCGTGCTCAAGCCCCGCCGGATCGACGCCAAGGTGGTCTGCATCGGGAACCTCACCACCGGCGGCACCGGCAAGACCCCGGCCACGATCCTCGCGGCCCTGACCCTGCGCCGGCGCGACCACCATGTCGCCATCCTGAGCCGGGGCTACGGCCGCCCGCAGAAGGACGCCGAGGTCTGCGTGCTCCACGACGATTCCGAGATGGACTGGAAGCGTTGCGGCGATGAGCCCTGGATGATGCACCAGATACTCAAAGGGCAGGACGTGCCCATCCTGGTCTCGCCGGACCGGGTCGGCGCCGCGGCGCAGGCCGTGACCTTCTTCGACTCCCGGGTGGTCGTCCTCGACGACGGCTTCCAGCACCGGCGCCTCGCGCGAGACCTCGACGTGGTGCTGGTCAACGCGCTCGACCCCTTCGGCGGCCACGCCCTTCTTCCCCTGGGGACCCTGCGCGAGCCCTTGGGAGCCCTGCGCCGGGCTCACCTCATCATGCTGACCCATGTGGACCTGGCGGAGCCGGAGGCGCTCGCCGCCCTGCGCCAGGTCATCCACAAGGCCAACCCGCGGGCGCCGCTGCTCGAGGCGGTCCACCGGCCGGATTTCCTGCTTGAGGTCAAGACCCAGGCCAAGCAGCGCTTCGACCACCTCCAAGGACGGCCCGTGGCGGCCCTCTCCGGCCTGGCCTCGCCGCAGCAGTTCGAGGACAGCCTGGAGCGCAGCGGGGTGCCCATCTCCCAGCGCTGGCGCTATCCGGACCACCACCGCTACACCAAACGCGAGTTGACCTCCGTCGACCACCTTCGGGCCGGCCTGCCCTTGGTGACCACCTTCAAGGACCTGGTGAAGTTCCCGGCGGACTGGCGCGGGATGCTCAGCGGAGAGGTCTACGTCCTGAGCATCAGGCTGGACATCGTCAAGGGCAAGAGCATCTGGCTCGAGACCTTGGGCGGCCTGGTGGGTGAGAAGGTATGACGTCCGTCATCGCCCTTCTGTTAGCCCTCCCGCTCGGTGCCGGCGCCGTCGATATCTCAAGTTCGACCATTGCCGACCTGCATCAGCTCTCGGAAGGCAAGATCGAGGCCTCGACGGACCTAGTCCATCTGGCCGTATTCCCGGAGCAGCTCTCCTACGACGTGTCCTGGGGCATCCTGGCCGTGGGCCGGGCCACCTTGGACGTGCGCGAGGTCGTGCTCTTCAGCGGGGTCCCCGCCTACCACGTGGTCTCCGAATCGAAGTCCAACGCCTTCTGCGACACGTTCTACAAGGTCCGCGACATCAACGAGTCATGGATCGACGCCAGGACCATCACCTCGCTGGGATACTCCAAGAAGCTGCGCGAGGGACACTTCTTCCGGGACGAATGGGTGCTCTACGACAAGCCGGCGGGGAAGTTCCTCTCCAAGAAGATCAACCGCGACGGGACGTTCGCTTGGTCGGCAGGCACCATCCCGGTCCAGGTGCAGGACATCCTCTCCAGCCTCTATTACGTCCGCTCCCGGGCGCTTGCGCCCGGGACCGAGGTGGTGGTGGACGTCAACACCAAGAACACCTGGCCTTTCGTCATCCGGGTCCTGCGCCGGGAGACCGTCAAGACCGCGGCCGGGACCTTCCCCTGCCTGGTGGTGGAGCCCGCCCTGCGCGAGGAAGGCATCTTCATCCAGAAGGGCCGCAAGCTCCAGATATGGCTGACGGACGACGCGCGCAAGGTCCCGGTGCTCATGCGCGTCGAGGTCTTCTTCGGGCACATTTCGGCCAGTTTGGCTAAAATGTTATAATCGCGAAAGATATTGATATGACCATAGCGCATGCCGAGCGCTCCCGCCTGCAGGGCATCGTAGACCGTTTCTCCCGGAAGCGCATCCTGGTTGTCGGCGACCTCATGCTCGACCAGTTCATCCGGGGCGGGGTCTCGCGCATCTCCCCGGAGGCCCCGGTGCCGGTGGTGCAGGTCCGCTCCGAGAGCTTCGTGCTCGGCGGCGCGGGCAACGTGGCCCACAACCTCTCGGCCTTGGGAGCCCGCGTCGAGGCCGTGGGGGTGCTGGGAGACGATCCGGCGGGCCGCATGCTGCGCGACGAGCTCTCGGCCCGGGGCGTCGAGGTCGGCCGCTTGGTGACGGACCCTTCGCGCGTGACCTCCCAGAAATGCCGCGTCATCGCGGAGCATCAGCAGGTGGTCCGCTTCGACCGCGAGACCCCCGGCCCTCTGCCCGTCCCGACTGAGCGGGGCCTGCTCAAGAGCCTCCTGACGGCCCTGCTCGATTGCGACGGGATCGTCCTTTCCGATTACGGCAAGGGAGTCATCTCCCGCAAGCTCATCGCAACGGCCATCTCCGGGGCTAGGCGGCGGGGCATCCCGGTCACCGTTGACCCCAAGGTGGAGCATTTCGGCTTCTACCGCGGCGTGGACTGCATCACCCCCAACACCGCCGAGGCCTGGGCGGGCATGCGGCGTCCTCAGCAGGCCGGCGAGAGACCCCTGACCGCACTGGGTTGGGACATCCGGGCCCGCTTGCGGGCCAAATCCGTCCTGATCACACGCGGCTCGGACGGGATGAGCCTTTTCGAGGCCGGCGGCCGCCTCACCCATATCCCCACGGTGGCCCAAGAGGTCTATGACGTGACCGGCGCCGGGGATACGGTCATCTCCGTATTGACTTTGGGCTTGGCGGCCGGCGCGCGCATCCGAGAAGCCGCCGTGCTCTCGAACTACGCGGCCGGCATCGTAGTGGGAAAGCTGGGCACCGCGGTCTGCACCGTGCCGGAACTGAAAGGGGCCTTGCGTTGAGGAAAGAGGGCGACTGCCTCGTCGTGATCCCGGCCCGCTTGGGCTCGACCAGGTTCCCGGCCAAGGTCCTGGCGCGCCTGGGCGGCAGGCCCGTGGTGGAATGGTGCTGGCGGGCGGCGCGCGCGGCCGGCGTGGGCCCCGTGCTCGTGGCCACCGACGACGAGCGCGTGCGCCGGGCCGTGGCCGCCTTCGGGGGCTTGGCGGTGATGACCCCGGTCTCCTGCGCCTCGGGCAGCGACCGCGTGGCCCGGGCCGCCCGAGGCCGCCGGGAGCCTCTGGTCATCAACCTGCAGGGCGACATGCCCTTCATCAAGCCCTCCACGGTCCGCCGCGTGGCCGAGCTCCTGCGCCGCAACCCCGGCGCGGACATGGCCACCGCGGTCATGCCCCTGCGCGACCCGCGGCGGGACGCTGACCCCAACGTGGTCAAGGCGGCCCTGGCTCAAGACGGCCGCGCGCTCTACTTCTCCCGCGCCGCCATCCCGTTCGCCCGCGACGGAGGCAAGCCCCGGCGTTTCGAGCACCTGGGCATCTACGGGTTCCGGCGCCGGTCCTTGGACCGATTCGTGCGCCTGCCCGCCACCGCTCTGGAACGCTGCGAATGCCTGGAACAGCTCCGGGCCCTGGAAGACGGAATGTCCATCTACGCCGCCGTGGTGACCGAGAGGCCCGTGGCCATCGACACCCCGGCGGACCTTCGTCGTGCCGAGCGTATGTTGCAGGGAACCAAAAAATGACCAAATACATCTTCGTGACCGGCGGGGTGGTGAGCTCGCTAGGCAAGGGCATCTCCGCCTCCTCCATCGGCAAGCTCCTGCAGGCCCGGGGCTTGCGGGTGTCCATGCTCAAGTGCGACCCCTACATCAACGTGGATCCCGGCACCATGAACCCCTTCCAGCACGGCGAGGTCTTCGTGACCGAGGACGGGGCCGAGACCGACCTGGACCTGGGCCACTACGAGCGCTTCCTCAACGCGGAGATGCACCAGGCCAACAACTTCACCGCCGGGAAGGTCTACGAAACGGTCATCTCGCGCGAGCGCAAAGGCGATTTCCTGGGCGCCACGGTTCAGGTCATCCCCCACATCACAGACGAGATCAAGAACCGCTTCCGGGCCATCTCCAAGGACGGGGACGTGGCCATCGTGGAGATCGGCGGCACGGTCGGCGACATCGAGAGCCTGCCCTTCCTGGAGGCCGCCCGGCAGATGGGCCTGGAAGGCGGCCGGGACAACGTCCTCTACGTGCACGTCACCCTCGTCCCCTACATCAAGGCCTCGGAGGAACTCAAGACCAAGCCCACCCAGCACAGCGTCGGCAAGCTCCGCGAGATCGGCATCAACCCGGACATCATCATCTGCCGCAGCGAGAAGCCCCTCAACTCCGACATCAAGGCCAAGCTCAGCCTGTTCTGCAACGTGCCCAAGGAGTCCGTGATCGAGGCCCAGGACGCGTTCAGCATCTACGAGGTCCCTCTCATGCTCCACAAGCAGGGCCTCGACGACCAGATCATCATGCTCCTGCGCCTGCGCACGCACTCCAAGGACCTGGAGTCCTGGACGGCCATGGTGGAGCGCCTGCGCAAGCCCAAGCGCGAGGTCACCATCGCCCTGGCCGGAAAGTACACCGACTACAAGGACGCCTACAAGTCGGTCAACGAATCCTTGGTCCACGCCGGCATCGCGCACTCCGCCCAGGTGCACGTGCGCTTCGTGGAGACCACGGACCACGACCTGGAGGAGAAGCTTGCCGACGTGGGGGGCATCCTCGTGCCCGGCGGCTTCGGCGACCGCGGCATCGAGGGCAAGATCCACGTGGCGCGCCTGGCCCGCGAGGGCCGCATCCCCTACTTCGGGCTGTGCCTGGGCATGCAGGTGGCGGTCATCGAGTTCGCGCGCAACGTGCTCAAGCTGGCCGGCGCCCACTCCACGGAGTTCGACGCGCAGACCCGCTACCCGGTCATCGACCTGCTTCCGGAGCAGAAGACGGTCAAGGACAAGGGCGCGACGATGCGCCTGGGCACCTACGAGTGCGCGCTCAAGAAGGGCAGCCTGGCGCATAAGGCCTACGGCGCCAGCACCGTGCGCGAGCGCCACCGCCACCGCTACGAGGTCAACAACAAGTTCCGCAAGCTGCTCGAGGACTCCGGCCTCTGCGTGGCCGGGACCTACGCGGCCAAGAACCTCGTGGAGATCATCGAGCTGCCAGACCACCCCTGGTTCCTGGCCGTGCAATTCCACCCGGAATTCAAGAGCCGGCCGGAGGTTCCGCATCCGCTGTTCCGCGACTTCGTGGCCGCGGCCCTGGCCCGGACCTCCCAGCAAGTCCATGCCCGCTAAGCTGCGCGCCGTGCGCCAGGCGCGCCTGGCGGTGGGCGGGGCCGTCTTCGCCAACGACGCCCCCTTGGCCTTCATCGGCGGCCTCTGCGCCCTGGAATCCGAAGCGCTGCTCCGGCGGGTGGGCCGGTCGCTCAAGGACTGCTTCGCCAAGCTCGGCGCGGGCTTCGTCCTGAAATGCTCCGCGGACAAGGCCAACCGGACCTCGGGCGAGGCTTTTCGCGGCCCTGGCTTCGAAGCCGGCCTGCGCATACTCGCCCGGGTGGCGCGGGGCCTGGGCGTGGCCTGCCTGACCGACGTGCACGAGCCGGCCCAGGCCGCGCTGGCCGCTTGCAGGTCCCGGCCTTCCTGTGCCGGCAGACCGAGATGCTCCTGGCCTGCGGCCGGACCGGCAAGCCGGTCAACCTCAAGAAGGGGCAGTTCGTCTCTCCCTGGGACATGGCCCACGCGGTGCGCAAGGTCGAGTCCACGGGAAACCGCAGGATCATGCTCACGGAGCGCGGCACGAGCTTCGGCTACGGCAACCTCGTCGTGGATATGCGCTCGCTGACCGTCCTGCGCTCTTTGGGCTACCCGGTCATCTTCGACGCGACGCATTCCGTGCAGCTTCCGGGAGGCCTGGGCCATGCCACGGGGGGCGACCGCCGCGCCATCTGGCCGCTGACCCGGGCCGCGGCGGCCGTGGGCGTGGCCGGGGTCTTCTTCGAGGCGCATCCGGACCCGGACCGGGCTTTGAGCGACGGCCCCAACGCCTTGGCCCTGCGCGACGTGCCGCGCTTCGCCGCCATGGCGCAGCGCATAGACTCCATGGTGAAAAGGGAACTCCTATGAAATGCATGAACTGCGGCCAAGAGAACAAGGACACGGCCAAGGCCTGCAAGAAGTGCGGCCGGGACCTCACCATCCCGCCGGCCTGGTTCCCGGACGCGAAATGGCACCTGAGGACCTTGGGCATCATCTACGCCTGCCTCGTCGTGTTCTATTTCGGGGTGACCTATCTGCTGCGCAAGATGCCCCGGCCCTACCACATCCGCAAGATCCCCGTCGAGATGACGCCCTGGCTGCGTCCCGGGGGCAAGATCGTCCCCGATGAAGAACTGCAGGCCCCGGCCCAGCGGCCCCAAGTCGAAGACCCCGCCCCCGGCAAGAAGTGAGCGCAATCGCCCGCGTCGGCGCCGTCCTCGTCCTGCTGGTCCCGCTCGGCGCGGGCGGGTGCCGCCAGGCCCGGCCTACGGCCTCCGAACCGCTCCAGACCATGGAAGACTTCGTCTTGGACCAGACCGTCCACGGGGTCCAGGTCTGGGAGCTCGCGGCACGCAGCGCCGTCCTGCATGAGGAGGCGGGCCACGCGATCCTCGACCAGCCGCGCATGCGCTTCTTCCGCGACGGCCGCGTGGTCTCCCGGGTGAGCTCCGCGACCGGCAAGGTGCTGGTGGCCACGCACGACGTGTTCCTGTCGAGCTCGGTGGTGCTCGAAGCCCTTGAAGACCGCTCGGTCTTGGAGACGGAGTCCATGACCTATTCGGCCAAGCGCGACCGCTTCCTCACGGACGCCGAGGTTCTGGTCAAGAGGCCGGAAGGCCGCCTGCGCGGCCGCGGGCTGGAGGCCAAGCCGGACCTATCGGAGATCCGCATCTTCAATCAGCGCGCCGTGGTCAAGGAGAAGTCCTCATGACCTGGCTCGCCGCCCTGCTCCTGTGCGCCGGGCCGGCCCTAGGGGCCGACTCCGGGGCCGCGCACGAGGGCCGGCCTGTGGTGGGCGGCGTGGTGCGCAGCAAGGAATGGGTCATCCGCCGCGCCCCGCACCGGGAAGAGGAGTTCATCGGCGACGTGAGCTACCATAAGGGGCCCAGCCTGCTGACCTCGGATTGGGCGCTCTTCCGGCACGAGCCGCAGCTCTGGGACGCCCGCGGGCATGTGCGCCTGGAGCACACGCTCAAGTCCGGCGACCGCATCGAGGTCCTCGGCGATACGGCCCATTTCGACCAGAACACCGGCCGCGGCCGGCTGCTGCCGCCGAAGGACGGCCTGGTCGCCTATTCCCGCACCCCTTTGGAAGGCGCGCCTGACTCGGGTTCGGCCAAGCGCATCGATTGGGAGGGGCAGGAGCACATCCGCCTGACGGGGCGGGTGCATGTGTGGGGCTCGCGCCTGGCGCTCTGGGGCGACCAAGCGGACTATGAAGCGGGCGCGGGAAAGCTGACCGTGACAGGAGGCCGTCCGGTGGTGCAGGTTCTTCAAGGCGATTGGACCGGCGCGGTGCAGGGCGACCAGGTGACCGCTTTGCAGAAGCCGGACCGGGTTCAGGCTGACGGGCGGACCCGGGGTTGGATCAAGTTCAAAGAGAAGCCGGGGAAGAAGAAGAAATGAAGCTGAGCGCCAAAGACATCCACAAGGCTTACGGCCACCGCCAGGTGGTCAAGGGCGTGTCTTTGGAGGTCTCCTCCGGCGAGATCGTGGGTCTGCTGGGGCCCAACGGGGCGGGCAAGACCACCACTTTCTACAGCTTGGCGGGCTTCATCACGCCTGAGTCCGGGGTGATCGCCATAGACGATCAGGACGTGACGGCCCTGCCCATGTACGCGCGGGCCCGGCGGGGCCTGGGTTATCTGGCCCAGGAGCCGACGGTGTTCCGGGGCCTGAGCGTGGAGGAGAACCTGCGCGCGGTCCTGGAGCGGACGGTGCCCAGCCGCCTGGAGCAGATGCGCCGGGTCAAGGACCTTCTGGAGGAATTCGGACTCTGGGAGCTGCGGCGCCAGAAGGCCTGGACCTTGTCGGGCGGGGAGAAGCGGCGCTTGGAGGTCGCCCGGGCGATGATCAGCGATCCGAAGATCATCATGCTCGACGAGCCGTTCGTGGGCATCGACCCGATCACGGTCGGGGATCTCAAGACCATGATCTCGGCGCTCAAGGACCGGGGCATCGGCATCCTGATCACGGACCACAACGTGCGCGAGACCCTGCCCATCATCGAGCGCGCCTACCTGATGTTCGACGGGAAGATCCTCGTCGAGGGCAACTCCAGGCAGCTTCTGGAGGACCCGAAGGCCCGCGAACTGTACCTCGGGCACGACTTCAAGATCTAGCGGCGCTGGAGGACCACATGCTCAAGGGGATCATCATGGGAGCCGCGGGTTCCGCGGCGGCGGCGCTCCTGGGCGCGTATCTCTTCATTACCTTGGGAGGGATGCCGGCCAACGCGGACGCCGAGCCGTCGCGGCTGGAGAGGTGGGCTGCCCGCAAATCCCTGCGCGCGACCATCCGGCGCGAGTCCCCGAAGGGGCCCAATCCGGAGGCGCTCAGCGACGAGAACCTGCTCGCCGGCGTGCGGCTCTATGCGATCAAATGCGCCGAGTGCCACGGGGCGGCGGATGGGAAGGCCTCGTCCATAGCCAAGGGCCTGTTCCAGAAGCCGCCGCAGTTCGCCGAGGAAGGGGTGGAGGATGACCCGGAGGGCGCGACGTTCTGGAAGATCCTCCATGGGATCAGGTTGACGGGGATGCCTTCGCATCGGAACGCCCTATCGGAGCGGCAGATCTGGCAGCTGACGCTCTTCCTCAAGCATATGGATGGGCTGACGCCCGCGGCCGGGAAGGCTTGGAAGGATGTCCCGAGCCAAGCCGAGCCATCGAAGTAGGACTGGAAGATTCTTCTCCCCAGGACTGGTGATCGATAGTGCATCCCTCTTAACTTATCAGACCAAAAGTTGAAAGTTAAGAGAGTTGACCACCGGCACCGCAAAGACTAGCCCCGCAGCCTGGAGAGGTCCTTGAGCAGGGCGGGGTAGCGGTCGGACAAGACTCCCGTCTGCGAGACCGTGGTCTCGCCGTCGGCCAGGATCCCCGCCAGGATCCCGGCCCGAGCCAGTTGCAGCTCCTCGTCGGCGGCGACCCGCCCGGGCCTCAGCCCTGTCGGTCCCGACACCACCAGGTCCTTGCCCTCGGCCTCGGCGCGGACGCCGAAGCCGTCGAGCAGCTTGATGAGCCGCTCCGGGCTGTCTCCCGCGGCGCCGCGCAGGCGGCTGGCGCCCTCGGCCTGGGACGCGGCCACGGCCAGCAGCGCAGGGTCAGCGGAGGCCTCTTGCCAAGGCAGGTCGGCTCCGCAAAGCCTCAGCCTGCGGACCCGGAGCCCGGCCGCGTGCCAGTCCGCCCGCAGGCCCATGCGGCAGAGCGCTCCAAGGACCCCAGTGCTGGCGTCCTGCGGGGTCAGCCCTTCGATGAAGATCTCGCCGCCCGCGGCTAGGCCCGCTGCCAAGGCCCAGAACGCGGCCCAGGAAAAGTCCGGCGGCACGGCCAGGCGCGTCCCCGCGAGGTTCCTCCCGCCCAGGACCGTGCAGGTGAAGCCTGCGCTGCGCACCTCGGCCCCGAACAGGGCCAGCAGCCCCTCCAGGCGCGGGTCGGACGGGAACGGCTCTGCGACGGAGGTCTCCCCGATGGACATGGTCCCGGCCAGCAGGACCGCGGCCTTAAGATGTCCGCAGGGCCGCTGCATGACGTGCCGGGCCGCCTTGAGCGCTCGGCCCAGCACGCAGACCGGGACGGTGTCTCCGGGGCCGTGCAGGTGGATGGAGGCGCCCATCTTGCGCAGGGCAACCGCCACCTCGGACAGGGAGACGCGCTGTAGGCCTTCCTCGCCGGAGATGTCGGCCGCGATGGGGTTGGCCGCAATGACTCCCATGAGCAGGCTCGCGGTGGCTACGGAGTCTCCGGCCTTCAGGCAATGCTTGGGCTGGGCCAGCCCCCGCCAGCCCAGGCCGCGGACCGCGGTCTGCTCGCCGTCTGGCGAAGGGGTGATGGTCACGCCCAGCTCCGTCAGGCAGGAGCACGTGCAATGGACATCGAGAGACGGCGGCAGCCTCTCCAGGACCGTATGCCCTCCGGCCATGGCCCCCAGCAGCAGGGCCGTGTGGGCGAGAGTCTCGTCCGCGGGAGGCCTGAGCCTCCCGCGCAAGGGCAATCCGCCGCTGATCTTAATCCTGTCCATGGCGCTCCGGCAGACCGGACGTCCGGTCGTTCAGGTGAACAGTTCCAGGTGCGTGTGGATCCCGGCCCGCCGCGCCCGCCGCACAGCCTGATCGAAGACCCGCTCGGCCTCATTGGTGCGGCCCTTGGCGTGCAGCAAGGTAGCCAAGGACGTCTCCGAGAGCACGATCCCCCGGGTCTCCCCCCCCTTCGCGAAGCCCGCCAGGGCGGCACGGAACGTCTTCTCAGCCGGCCCCAACTCCCCCCGCCGCAAGTGGATCTGCCCCAGCCCCCAGTCCACATAGGCCAGGTCCACCGGGTCGCCTATGCCCGTGTAGAGCGCGTGCGCCTTGACGTAATGTCTCTGCGCTTCGGCGAGCCGCCCCCGCTGACGGAGCACATTCGCCAGTCCGCAATGCGCGTACGCCTGGCCGAAAACGTCCTCGGTCCCGGCCATCGCCCGCAGGGCCCGCGAATAGAACCCCTCGGCCTCGGCGAAGCGCCCCTGGATGCGCGTCACCCCGCCCAAGCCGAACCAGGCATAGGCTTGGCCCGAGGCGTCGCCGGCGCGGCGGCTCAACGCCAGGCCCTGCTGGAAAGCCCGCCGAGACCCCGCCAGGTCACCGGCGAAGCGCAGGGCCCCGCCTATCGCCCAGAGGACATAGCCCGCCCCCGCCCAATCGCGCTCCCGCTGGAAGCGCGCCAGGTGCCGCCGCAGCTTCCTCAAGCAGGGCCCGAAATCGCCCGCAGCCCGCTCGATGAGTGCCCCTTCCAGAGCGAAGCGCTCTTTCATCTCTTTGCCGGCAGCGACCTTGCTGCCCACCGCCCAATACCTCCGGGCCTCCGCCACCTCGCCTAGACTGCGCAGGCAAGCCACCAACCCTAGACAGCAGTCCAGCCAGGAAGCCCGGTCCGGAGCCGTCAGCCGATCCACGAGCCCCCGGTACAAAGACGCGGCGGCTGCCAGGAACCCCCGGTTGCGCAGGCACTCCGCCTTGAGCATATCCCCTTCCGGCCGGAACGCCGCCGGCAAAGGCCTGTCCAGGAGGGCCAAAGCCTCCTCGAAACAGCCTTCGTCCGACAGCTCCTTGGCCCGCTCCAAGCGCAGGGCCGCGGCGGAGACGTCATCGTTCTTGGACATGGTTGATCTTCTCCAGTTCTTCACGGATCATGCGGCGGATGCGGGCTGCGGGCTCCTGAGGAGCCGGCCTCTCCAGGGCGGCCGCATACAGCCGGGCCGCTTCGGCCCGGCGGCCAGAGCGCGCGCGGAGCCCGCCCAAGGTCAGATAGGCGGCAAGGCAATCAGGGTCCAGGGCGATCGCCCGCTCGAGGTCCTGCGCCGCCCCGGCCGCGTTGCCCATCATCTGCCTGGCCACGCCGCGGTCGTTCCAATACCGGGGATCCGCCGGGTGGTCGCGGACCAGGCGGTTCATGATGCGCAGGGCGTCCACGTATTGCCGGCCGTCCTGATACAGACGCGCCATCCGGAGGAGTTCCTCGGCGCCGGGTTGCAATCCTTCCGCCCGGGCCAGGGCTTCCCGGAGCCGGGCGCGCTCATGCCGCGCCGACGCGGCCGAGGCCAATTCCAGCACCAGATCCAGATCCCCGGGCTTGCGCTTCGCCCAGCGCTCCAAGGTCTCCAGCGACGGCCCCTGGCGCTCCGGCGGCGAGGCGCCCAGCCAGGTCCGACGGGACGCCAGGAAGGCGTCGCTGTCCCGATCCGCCTCGGCCAAGTCGAGGAAGCGGCAGGAGGCGTCCCTGGGCGCCGGGCAGCGGGCGCGGGCCCAGGCCTCCAGCTGGTAGTAGGCCATTGGCCCGCGCAGCGCAACCTCGTAGCTGCGCAGGGCACCGTCGAGGTCGCCCTGCGCGCAGAGGCACCGCGCCTGCTGGAGGCGGGCTTCGGTGAACGACGGCCAGGACCGCAGCGCCGCCTCATAAGAGGCGGCGGCAGCGGCGAGCCGCCCGGCCCGCAGTCCGGCCTCGCCGGCCTCGAACTCCGCGACGGCGGCGATGCAGCCGCCGATCTCCCGGCGCTCGGACATAGCCTGCGCCAAGCAGCGCCATTTGGACGCTTTCCAATCCTGATGGTCGTCCGTGAAGAAGGCGAAATAGTCGTCGGCGCGCGGTTCCGGCAGGCTCCGGGCCAAGGTCTCGCGCAGCCCCGGCAGCGCCTGCGGCGCCCGGGAGCGCGCCAGATTCAAGGACAGCAAGGACTCCACGCAGGGCCAGTCCAGCAGGACCTCACCGCCGCAGTACCGCAAGCCCCGGTCGATGGCGGCCAGCTCGTCGGCCGGAGGCCGCAGCGCGCGGGCCGCGCCGGGGAGCACCGGCGCCAGGACGAGCAAGGCCAGGGCCGCCGCGCCGAAGCCCGCCGCCCCGCCCGCCATGGAATCCAGGACTATCGCGGTCAGCCATGCCGCCCCCGGCATGGCGAGGAAGAGGTAGCGGCTCCCCACGCTCTGCACGTGAGCGGGCAGCCGGAAGGGGAGGATTCCGAGCACCGGTAGGATCCCCAGGACGTACCAAGCGGCGCAGAACGCGCAAAGGCCCCAATAGGATGCCGCGGGACGCCTCCTCAGGCAGAGCGGGAGGATGACGGCCAGCGGAAAAACCGGAGCATAGCAGGAGGCCTTGAGCGCCTCCCCCAGCCGCCGTCCCGCGTCCGCGAGCCGGGCCGCAGACCAGACAGTCTCGGGGACGGCCCAGGCCCTCCAAAGGTCCGCCCGGGCCCATAGACAGAACGCCCCGACCGCCAGAAGTCCGGCATAGGCGCGCAGGCGCGGCCTCCAGGCGCCGGGTGCGGCCCCGGACATTGCGTCGCAGCAGAGCAGGAACAAGGGGAACAGGAGCCCGCTCTCCTTGGAGAACGCGGCCAGCGCGTAGAGGACGCAGAGGCCGGCCGTCGCTGCCCAGCCCGCGCCTCTCTGGCGCGTGGCCAGATGCAACTGGAGACCGCTGAGGATGAAGAACGTGGCCAGGTAGTGGGGTACTCCCAGGCAGGACCAGCCCGCATGCATGGGATGGAGCAGATAGACGAGACCGGCCAGAGCCGCCCAAGGCGGCCTTCGGACCCAACGGACCGCGATCCAAGCCACCAAAGCGGCATCCGCCGCGTGCAAGACGATCTCGAGCCAGCGGAAGCCCTCAGGCCCGCCGGCCCGCAGCGGGCCGTAGATCAGCCAATAGGAGAGATTGGTCACGGGCTCGTAGCTGGAGAAGATTCCGACCCCGGCGGCCAGCCAGCGCAGCATGGCCAGCAGCCTGACCGGCCCGAGGTAAAACACCGTCATGGCGTTGAGGCTGTCCATATCCATGCGGCAGCTGTGCAGGGTCCCCAGATGCAGGGCGAAGGAGAGGAGCAGGCAGGCCGCCAGGAGCGCGGCGAAGGCCCTGCGGCTCATGGCCGCTGCGGCTCCCGGCCCTCGCCGGCGCCCAGCAGATCGCGGGCTGCCCGCAGGAGCAGCGGCGCGGCGGAAGGGCCGACCGAGTTGGTCTCCTCGTAATGGTCCCCGGGCAGGCGAGGCGTCATGGTCAGGTTGTTCCGGACTTTGAAGTCATACTCCGGCATGATGTAGCCCAGCTCGTCGTTGGCAAGGCCGACGACCATGGGGACCGGCCGGCGGATGAGGTCCTTCAGGTACGGCGGCTTGGGAGCATGGTCCAGGTCCGGCGGAGAGGGGTTGCCCGGCTTGACCAGAGGCTGGCCGAACCGGAAGCGCCCGTCATACCCCCCCAGCACCAGCTCAGGGAACGCCTCCCCCGGCAGACCCAGCAGGCGCGCCGGACCCACATCCACCACCGAGACCTCGGTCTTCACCCAGGGCCTCTCGGCCCACTGCAAGCCCCGCAGCGCGTGCTGATAGACCAGTCCCCATATCTTCCACCGCGGCAGAAGCTGGCCGCGGATGTCGAAGAGCCGATGGCTCGCGGCCAAGGCCGGCAGGAAGAGCAGGTAGCGTGAATTCTCCACCGGCACATCCACCGACAGGCTGCGGAAGGAAAGCCCGGGCTGCGCGGTCGGACGCGCCTTGGCCAAGCCTCGCAAGGCCGCGCCAGCCACCGCCTCCCCTATGCGCGTCGACTCCTGCCAGGGTGAGAGCCCCTGGGCCGCGTCAGGCGTGAGCAGGCCCCCGATAGGGCCGTTGAAGAACAGGCAAGCCCCGCCGGTGTCACGCTCGACCTTCGCGCAGAGCGTGCCGGGAAAATCAGCCGTGATGAGCCGGTTCGACCGGTCCAGCACTTCCGCATGACAGGCCCAGTTCACCACCGTGGCGATGGCGCGGCCATCCCTGCTTTTCAAGCTCAGAGCCGCCAAGTCGGGGTCGAGCACCGCAGGGTCCCGCAAGTCGCGGCAAAGGCCCTTTGGGTCCAAGGCCCCCTGCCAGCCGGAGACGCTCGCCTCCTTCAGCCGGCCCTCAAGGCCACGCAAGGCCTCGGCCACGTTCTTCTTGAGAGCCTCCAGCCAGACCTGGTTCACTCCTGAAATGCCGGGCAGCGGCCCCCAAAGTCCCATGGTGTCCGGCCCGGAATGGACGTGGGTCGCGGCCACGAAAAGGTACCGGCCAGGGGCCCCGAAGCCGGCCAGGCGCCTCAGGTCCTCCACATCGTCATGGGAGAAGCCCAGCAGGTCCAAGGACACCAGGGCCACCGTGCGCCCGCCCTCCTTGAGCACCAGCAGACGCGCGTAGAGCGGGTCATGCACTCCCGAAGGCCTGCGCCCCATGGCGCCGAAGCCGGCCAGGTAAGCGCTCTGATGCTCCAGGTCCGGAGTGATGTCGACTTTCCCGGCCGCGGCGGAAAGCGCCCAGGCTTGAACGCCCAGGACCAGCAACAGGCTAACGAGCGAGGCCATGGCGGCAGACCTCCTGCAAAGGACATCCGACGCAGAGCGGCACGGCCTTGCGGCAGCGGACCTTGGCTAAGGCCACGAGCAGAGCATGGAACTCGTTGTACAGCGCGGCGTCCTTGGGAAGACGCCGGGTCAGATAAGACTGGGCCCGCTGGTAGGACGCATCTTTGAACCAGCCCAGTCGCCGGCCGATGCGCAGGGTATAAGCGTCGATGACGAAGCAGGGCCGGCCCGCCGCGTAGAGCAAGATGGAATCGGCCGTCTCCGGCCCGACCCCGTAAAGCCCCAAAAGCTCCTCGCGCCGCGTCTCCAGCCCGCCGGAGAGCCAGTCGGCGACCTTCCCCCCTCGGCCCTCCAGGTGCCGGGCGAAGGCCTTGAGCTTCTTGGCCTTTTGCCGGAAATAGCCGGAGGAACGGATGAGTCCCTCCAGCCTCGGTTGGGACACTGCCAGCAGGCCTGGGAGGTCCCATAGCCCGGCCTCATGCAGGCGGGCCAGGGCCTTCTGCACATTGCCCCAGCTCGTGTTCTGGGTCAGGAAGGCGCCCACGCAGATCTCGAAGCGCTGGCGCTGCGTGAGCCGGCCCGCAAAGCCGGGTCGGTAGCGGGGCTGGCCCCCGCGGGCCGGCGTGACCGGCCACCAGCCCTGCGGGCCGTAGGCGCACAGGAGCCGGCGGTAAGCGGTCAGTGGCGAGATAGTCATCGGAATCAGGCCGGGCCGGGGCCGGCGAGGACCTTTTGGATCTTCTGGATCAACTGGTCCAAGTCGTAAGGCTTGGCCAGGTAACCGTCGGCGCCGGCGGTGAGAGCCAGCTCTAGATCGCTGGTGTGGCCCAGGCCCGTCATCATGACGATCCGTATGTCTTTAGTCCCGGCGTCGGCCTTCAGGATGCGGCAGACCTCGATGCCGTCCAGCGTGGGGAGCATGATGTCCAGCAGCATCAAGTCAGGCTTGGATTTGCGGGCCGCGGCCACTCCCTCCGGGCCGTCGGGAGCGCTGCTGGCCTCATAGCCCCTAGCCTGCAGGAAGGCCTGGAGGCTCTCGGCGATGGCAGGTTCGTCATCTACGATGAGCACCTTGATAGCCATTCAGGCCCTCCCGCAGCGGAGGCAGTCTAGCATATCGGAGATTCGGGGCTATTTCGACGCGACCGGCAAAGACAGGCAGAGAGTGGTGCGCCCATCCGTTCCGACCTGGATGCCCAGGTCCCCGCCACCCTGCCGGGCCACCGCTCTCAGGACTCCCAGGCCCAGGCCTACCGAGTTGAGGGTATGGCCGGCGCGGCTGGCGGGATAGAGCAGGTCCAGGCTGCGCTGGGCTTCGGCCTGGGTGATGGGGTGGCCCGCGTATTCCAGCCGCAGCGCCACCGAAGCGCCCTTATCCTCAGCTGTGAGGCGCAGGTCCCCGGAACTGCGAAACTTCCGAGCATGGAAGACGAGGCTGACCAAGGTCCGCATGGTGCGGGACCGGTCCACGCGTACCCGAGGCAGGCCCGCGGGCAGATCCGCGTCGATGTCGGCTTGGGAGGTCGAAGCACCCCGCCGCACCGCGGCCAGGGCTTCCTCGACCAGGTCGGCGGGCACCACGCTCTCGTTCTGCAGCGCCAGGTCGCGGCAGAGCATCAGGTGGATGAGGTCGCGCAGCTCGCCCACCATGCCGTTGAGCCGGCCGACCTGCTCGCGCATCATTTCCATCCATTTGACCTGGTCGGGGGGCATGGAGCCGAAGACGCCGGAGATGAAATTCAGGGTGGTGATGTTGATGGCCGTGATCGGAGTGTTGATCTCGTGGGCGGCGTGGGAGAAGAAACGCCCCAGACGCAGCCTGCGGGCGCTGTCCCAGAAGTACACTCCCGCCGCCACGGCGGCGGCGCCCATGAACAGACCGCCCAGGAACGCCAACCCGGCCCCCATGCGCCCTTAGAAGAGCACCCGCGAGCCGCGCTGATGCTGATGCGCCAGCCGCACGTAGGCGGCGGCGGAGCGCTTGAGGCGGCGCAGTTCCGCCGCGGTCAGCGGACGCACCACCTTGGCCGGCAGGCCCAGGACCAAGGAGCGCGCGGGGATGCGGACTCCCCTGGGAACCAGCGCGCCGGCGCCTACCAGGCACTCCCGGCCGATGCTGCATTCCAGGACCGTGGCCCCCATGCCGATGAGGCAGCCGTCCGCGATGCGGGCCCCGTGGATCACGACGCTGTGGCCTATGGTGACGCCCCGGCCGATCCATGCCGGCCGGCCGTGGTCGCCGTGCAGCATGGAGAGGTCCTGGATGTTGGTCCCGGCGCCGACCACGATCGCGGCCACGTCTCCGCGAAGAACGGTCAGGGGCCAGACCGAGACCTCCGCCCCCAGGACGACCCTGCCGATGACCTCGGCCGAGTCATGCACGAAGGCTTTCGGATGGATCCGCGGCCGGAAGGACGCGAAGCTACGGACCACCTTAGGAGCGCCTCATAGTTTGATAGACTCTAGCATTCCCGCTCCGGACAGTCAAAAAACATGAAACATTCGTGCGATTTCCTGGTCATCGGCAGCGGCCTGGCCGGCCTGCTCAGCGCGCACCAGCTCTCGGCTCTCGGCACGGTCTATCTGCTGACCAAGAAGGAGGCCGCCGAGTGCAACAGCAACTACGCCCAGGGCGGCATCGCGGCCGCGGTGGGCGCGGGCGACACGCCGGAGAGCCACGTCGCCGACACCCTCAAGGCCGGGGCGGGCCTGTGCCGGGAGGACATCGTGCGCTTGGTCGCGGGCGAGGCCCCGGCCCGCGTACGGGAGCTGATCGACCTGGGCGTGGACTTCAGCCGCAAGGACGGGGCCCTGGACCTGGGGCTCGAGGCCGGCCACTGCCGCCGCCGGGTCCTGCACGCCGGCGACATCACGGGACACGAGATCGTGCGGGCCCTGCTGGAGCGCTGCCGGGCCGACCGCGGGGTGCGCATCTTCGAGGACCACGCCGCGGTCAACCTCATCCGGGACAACCGCGGCGTCTGCTGCGGGGCCTACGCGCTGGAGCGGGCCACGGGCGAGGTTCACACCTTCACGGCCCGGGCTACGGTCCTGGCCACGGGCGGGGCGGGCAAGGTCTATCTCTACACCACCAACCCGGACGTGGCCACGGGAGACGGCATGGCCATGGCTTGGCGCGCCGGCGCGACCTTGGCCAATATGGAGTTCGTGCAGTTCCACCCGACCTGCCTGTACCATCCCCAGGCCAAGTCCTTCCTCATCTCCGAGGCCCTGCGCGGCGAGGGCGGCCGCCTGGTGGACCGCCGGGGCCGCGCCTTCATGGCGGACTACCACCCCCAGAAAGAGCTCGCCCCGCGCGACATCGTCGCGCGCGCCATCGACGCGGAGCTCAAGCGCACGGGCGAGGAGTGCGTGTTCCTGGACATGACGCACATGAGCGCCGAGGCCCTGCGCGCGCGCTTCCCCAACATCTACGAGAAATGCCGCGGCTTCGGCATCGACATGGCCGTAGAGCCTATCCCCGTGGTCCCGGCCGCGCACTTCTTCTGCGGCGGGGTGCAGACCGACGCGGACGCCGCCACCACCATCCCCCGGCTCTTCGCCGTCGGGGAGGTGGCGCACACGGGCCTGCACGGCGCCAACCGCTTGGCCTCCAACTCCCTGCTGGAGTGCTGCGTGTTCGCCCACCGGCTCCGCACGCTTCTGGAGCGCCGGCCGGAGCTATGGCCGCGGCCGGACTTCGCCGCGCCCCCGGAATGGAACCCCGGCCGCGCGGTCAAGTCGGACGAGGCCGTGGTCATCGAGCAGAACTGGGACGAGGTCCGCCGGATCATGTGGAACTACGTGGGCATCGTGCGCTCCAAGAAGCGCCTGGAGCGGGCCCTCAACCGCATGCAGCTGCTCAACCGCGAGATCGAGCAGTATTACTGGGACTTCCTGCTGACCCCTGACCTCATCGAGCTGCGCAGCATCGCGGTGGTGGCCACGGCCGTCATCCAGTCGGCCATGGCGCGCCGCGAGTCCCGCGGCCTGCACTACACCCTGGACTTCCCGGACCCCGTCGAGGCCGAGCGCAAGGATACGGTGCTCTCGCGCTACAACGTGCCGGCCCCTTCCCGGTAGCCCCTCAGACGCGTCGCCCTTTTGCCTCCCCGAACATCCGCCGCGCCCTCATCTGATTGTGCTCCCGGCACAGCAGGCGGATGTTGCGTGGGTCGAAGGATCTCCCCCCCAGCGCCCAGGGCATGATGTGGTCGAACTCCAGGCCTTCCCGCTCCGGGCAGCGCGCGCCGCCGGGCGGGACGAAGACGCACTGTCCTGCGTCGCGGGCCCAGACCTCGTCCTTGACCCACTGCGGGATGCGGCGCGGCTCCGTGTCCGCGGCGCTGGTCGGAGGCTTGCGCTTGAGGCGCTTCTGCCTCGCCAAACGGCGCTCGGGGTCCTTCTTGTCGAGCAGGAAGTCCAGGGCCTCGGCGAAGATGTCCTCCAGCTTGCCCGCGGGATGCTTGTGCCAGAGGATGGCCTGCGCCCTCTCCACCTTGCGCAGCAGGGCCTCGTCGCCGGTGAAGGAGAAGCGTACGCGGTCCGGGGCGGTGGGCTCGATGCGGTCATAGAGGCTGGCCCCGGGAGGCTTCGGTGGGCAGGCAGTGCCGGGCATGAAGACGGGCGACGGCGCGACGGCAGTCTCCGACCCGGACGGAACTGGGGCGATGTCAGGGACCGGCGAGGCCGGCTGAGATGATGAGATAGGCGGTGCAAAGGAGAGTTCGGCGGGGCCGTCTGGGTCGATTCCAGGAAAGGCGGAGGCGGGCGTGTTGGGGCCGACGGTCGGAAGCCGCCGCATGACGTCGGGCTTATCGAGTTGGGGCGCCAGGGCGGCTACGATGAACTCGACATCGCGTTTGCTCTTGCCGCATGCACTGGACAGCAGATACTGGACGTTGTCTTGAGTCAGATGCGGAGCTAACAGCAAGACTGCGGCGAGATGGAGTTCCCCCTCTCCGACCATGGCGAGGATCTCCGGGAATTGGCGGACGGCACGAGCGGCATGGATGCGCTTGTAAGCGGCGTCTTCCGAGAAACGCAGCGCCCTCACGCAATAGACGAACAATGAGGGATGTCCCAGGGGAGAATAGAGTTTCCTATGATCGAATTCCGCCAAGTGGGCGAGGATGGAAACGGTTGTGTCGCGTTCCTCCGCCGCGAGGCGATTGAGCCGAAACGTGAGCTCCTCGTCGCTGAGTCCGGCTAGATTGAAGTTATCCACAACTTGCCCCGGGGCAAGTTGCCCCTACTATACATACGACGTCGGCCCGAAAAAGTTCCAGCGCCCTCACGAATGCGGTACAATTTATCGCAGGAAGGATTTGCGACACGGAAAAATCTTTAGCATGTCAAAGGACCGAGAAAAGATCGTCGGTTATGGCATCATCGTTTTGTTCATCATTACACTCCTCTCAGCTATACTATTGAACCCTTCTCTTAGGCCCTTCATGGTGAGATTTTTTTCAGCGGCCTGGGCCACGGAACCGTGGACAAGATAACGATCCGCGGCGCGCGCCAGCACAACCTCAAGAACATCAGCCTGACGCTGCCTCGCGGCAAGCTCATCGTGTTCACCGGCCTCTCGGGCTCGGGCAAGTCGTCTTTGGCCTTCGACACCCTCTACGCCGAGGGCCAACGCCGCTATGTGGAGAGCCTCTCCGCCTACGCCCGTCAGTTCCTGGAGATGATGGACAAGCCGGACGTGGACTTGATCGAGGGCCTCTCCCCCGCCATCTCCATCGAGCAGCGCAACCCGTCCCGCAACCCGCGCTCCACCGTGGCCACGGTGACCGAGATCTACGACTACCTGCGCCTGCTCTACGCGCGCGTGGGCACCCCGCACTGCCCTGAGTGCGGCAAACGTATCCAGAAGCAGTCCGCCCAGTCCATCGTGTCCACCGTCATGCGTGAGCATGACGGCGGGGCCGTCGTCATCTACTCTCCGTTGGTCCGCGGCCGCACCGGCACATACGAGGACCTCTTCAAGCGGCTCAAGCGCTCCGGCTTCGTGAGCGTGCGCGTGGACGGCAAGTCCTTGGACCTCGACTCCATCCCCAAGCTCTCCCGCTACCAGAAGCACACCATCGAGCTCTTCGTGGACAAGCTCCGTGTTATCAGCGATGAGCGCCAGCGGATCGCTGATTCTATCGAGATAGCCCTTAAGGAATCCAAAGGTTTGGTCCGCGTGGAGCCCGCCGGCAACCCCAAGGCCGGCAGCCTCATGAGCGAGCACCATGCTTGCCCGGATTGCGGGGTGAGCCTTCCCGAGCTCGAGCCGCGCCTCTTCTCCTTCAATTCCCCCTACGGCGCCTGCCCGGACTGCGGCGGCCTGGGCCAGAAGACCGAGGTGGAGCCGGCCCTCGTGGTGGCGGACCCCGGGCTCTCCATCGCCGAGGGGGCTCTGACGGCCTGGGCCGACCCGGTCACCACGCGCACCAACCGCTGGAAGCGGTCCTGGTCCGGCTATTACACGGAGATACTGGACCAGGTCTGCCGCCAGCAGGGCATCGCTCAGGACCGGCCCTGGAAGGACCTGCCGGAGAGGCAGCGGCGGATCGTGCTCTATGGAGGCGGCACCTACAAGCCCCATTGGGCCAAGAACGACCAGGATTTCGAAGGCGTGATCCACAACCTGGAGCGCCGGGTGGCGGAGACCGAGTCCGAATTCGTCAAGGGCGCCATCGCGGACCGCTTCATGCGCAAGAGGCTGTGCCCCACCTGCGCCGGAGCCAGGCTCAAGCCCGAGTCCTTGGCCGTGAAGATCGGTGCGCTGAGCATCGCGGAGCTGACGCGCCTCTCCGTGGCCAAAGCCCGGGATTTCTTCGCCGACCAAGCCTGGGAGGAGGGGCAGAGGGCCATAGCCAAGCAGGTGCTCAAGGAGATCCGCAGCCGCCTGGAGTTCCTGAGTTCCGTGGGTTTGGAGTACCTGACCTTGGACCGGGCTTCCGAGACCCTGGCCGGGGGCGAGGCCCAGCGCATCCATCTGGCCACCCAGATCGGTTCGGGGCTCACCGGGGTCCTCTATGTGCTCGACGAGCCGTCCATCGGCCTGCACCCCCGCGACAACAGCCGCCTGCTGGCCACCCTCAAGCGCCTGCGCGACCTGGGCAACACCTTGGTGGTCGTGGAGCACGATGAGGAGACCATCCGCAGCGCGGACTGGATCGTGGACCTCGGCCCGGGCGCCGGCATCCACGGCGGGGCCGTGGTGGCGCAGGGGACGCTGGCGGACATCCTGGCCGAGCCCAAGTCTCTCACCGGGGCCTACTTGAGCGGCCAAGTCGCGCCGCGAGCCCGCCCCCCCCTGCGCGAGCCGAGCGGCCGTATGCTCATCAAAGGGGCGCGGCAGTTCAACCTCAAGAACATCGACGTGGACATCCCCCTGGGCCTGCTCGTGTGCGTGACCGGAGTCTCCGGCTCGGGCAAGTCCACCTTGGTCCATGAGGTGACCTACAAGGCCCTGGCCCGCAAGCTCTACGGCGCCAAGGACGAGCCGGGCGCGCACCGGGCCATCGTGGGAGCGGAACAGCTCGACAAGGTCATCGTGGTGGACCAGTCCCCGATCGGGCGCACGCCGCGCTCCAATCCGGCCACCTACACGGGCCTCTGGACCCCGATCCGGGAGCTCTACGCGATGCTGCCCCAGTCCAAGGCCCGCGGCTACAAGCCGGGCCGCTTCTCCTTCAACGTCAAAGGCGGCCGCTGCGAGAACTGCCAGGGCGACGGGACTTTGCGCATCTCCATGCAGTTCCTGCCCGACGTCTACATCCAATGCAACGAGTGCCACGGCGCGCGCTTCAACGACGAGACCCTCACCGTGCGCTACAAGGGCAAGACCATCGCCGAGCTCCTGGCCATGAGCGTGGAGGAGGGACTGGGCTTCCTTTCGGCCCATCCGGCCATCTGCCGCACGCTCCGGACCCTCTCCGACGTGGGCCTGGGCTACATCGCCCTGGGCCAGAGCGCCACGACCCTTTCCGGCGGAGAGGCCCAGCGCGTCAAGCTCGCGGCCGAGCTCTGCCGCCGGGCCACAGGCCGGACCTTCTACATCCTCGACGAGCCCACCACGGGCCTGCACTTCGCGGATGTGGACAAGCTCCTCGAAGTGCTCCATCGCCTGGTCTCGGGCGGCAACACCGTGCTCGTCATCGAGCACAACCTCGAGGTCATCCGCCAGGCGGACTGGATCGTGGATCTGGGTCCGGAAGGCGGGGACGGCGGCGGCAGGGTCGTAGCCTGCGGCCGGCCTGCCGATGTGGCTAAGGTGGCGGCGTCCTATACGGGCCGGTACTTAAAGGCCGCCGTGCCCGCGCTGGGCTAGCCCCTCTTGAATGGCGCGCCGCCTTCGGCGGCGCGCAACCGGCGCCCCCTATGAGGGGGCGCCGGTTCCGTTGGGGTGGCCGGCGTTGTGCGGCAGAGTGGCCTACTCTCGCAGCGACTTGAAGCCCCTCATGGGCTTCAAGCCGGACGGCGCGAAGGACCCCGTGGACTTGCGCCCTTCGGGCTGGGGCTGGTCCTGGGTCTCGGCCTGGGCCTCCTCGACCTTGTGGCGCAGATCCGAACGGCCCAGCCAGCGCCGCCAGTCCTTCTCCAATGCCGGGAAGCCGTGATAGCGATAGGCGAGCCACAGGCTCTGCTCCACGTCCTTGCCGTCGCGGAGCTGCGCGCAGAAGTTCTTGAACTGCAGAGGCTGGTGGGCGCGGTAGAGGAAGTAGGCTATCGAGTAGGCCTGGACGTAGAAATCCCCGACGATCGTCGAGTTGTGCAGGTCCTGGGTGGGGTTCAGGGAGAAGAACTGCTGCATGGGCAGCCAGGCGCTAGGCTTGGCCAGCACCATGTTCTGGAACCAGAGCGAACGCTCCGGGTTCTCGGGAGATTCGTCCTCCTCCATCATGGCGAGGCCCTCATTGAGCCAGGAGGGCGGCTCCTTGCCGGCGTCTCGCCAGAAACCCGCGAAGAGCAAGTGCGTGGTCTCGTGCCTGATGACGCGCAGCAGGGCCTTGCGGTCCGGATTGTCCGGCACGGCTACGGCCTTGAGCTCGTAGAGAGCCAGGCCGTTGGACCAGGACGGCGGCTGGAACTCGCCCGAAAGGAACGATGGGGTATCCTTGTAGAGGTAGAGCTTGATGCGCTCCTTGGCCATCCACGGAGAGAACATCCCCAGGTCCATGCGCAGCCTGCCGTGCATGCGCTCCAGGCTCATGACGAACCCCGGTGGCGTCCACGGCATCTCATGCTCCACCACGAAGTGCGGCGATGTCGTCTCCTGCCAGTTCCAGCCCTTCTCCTTGGGCGCGGCGCTCAATGATGCTGATACCATGAGGCTGACGGTCAGCCACGGAAGCATGCTTTCAGTTTACCAGAAATGCCCGTTGTTATCCACGAGAAATTTTGATAAAATCTCTTAAATTCAAGAATCAGTAACTGCTGTAAGGGGTATAATGGCCACATTGCGGACGCTGTTCCTGAACCCTCCTTCATACGCCGGATTCGACGGAGGGGCGGGGTCACGCTACCAAGCCTGCCGCGAGATCCGCTCCTTTTGGTACCCGACGTGGCTGGCCCAGCCCGCGGCCTTGATCGCCAATTCCAAGCTCATCGACGCGCCGGCGGACGGCCTCAGCCTCGAACAGGTCTTGCAGATGGCCAAGGGCTTCGAGCTCTGCGTCATTCACACTTCCACCCCCTCCTTCTCCAACGACGTTCGGGTCGCCGAGACCCTCAAGCGCGCTTATCCGGACATGGTCATCGGCTTCGTGGGGGCCCACGTGGCGGTCCTGGCCGAGGAGTCCCTGCGCGCCGCGCCGGTGCTCGATTTCGTGGCCCGGGAGGAGTTCGACTACTCTTTGCTCGAGATCGCCCAGGGCGAGCCCTTGTCCAAGGTCGCGGGCATCAGCTTCCGGCAGGACGGAGCCATCCGCCACAACCCCGACCGCGAGCTCATCAAGGACATGGATGCCCTGCCGAGCGTGCTGGACATCTACAAGCGGGACCTGAAGGTGGAGAACTACTACATCGGCTACCTCCAACATCCCTACCTCTCGCTCTACACCGGCCGCGGCTGCCCGGCCCGCTGCACCTTCTGCCTCTGGCCCCAGACCGTGGGTGGCCGCACCTATCGGCCCCGCAGCGCCGCCAACGTGGTCGCGGAGATGACCCGGGCGAAAGCCCTCTTCCCGCAGGTCAAGGAGTTCTTCTTCGACGACGACACCTTCACCGCCGACCTGCCCCGCGCCGCCGAGATCGCCAAGGGCCTGGGGAAGCTCGGCCTCACCTGGTCCTGCAACGCGCGCGCCAACGTGCCTTACGAGTACCTCAAGACCTTCAAGGAGAACGGGCTGCGTCTGCTCCTGGTGGGTTACGAGTCGGGCAACCAGGAGATCCTCAACAACGTCAAGAAGGGCCTGCGCCTGGACGTGGCTGAGGAGTTCTCGCGCAATTGCCGGCTGCTGGGCATCCTCGTGCACGGGACCTTCGTCCTGGGCCTTCCCGGAGAGACGCGGGAGACCATCGCCGAGTCCATCCGCTACGCCTGCCGTCTCGACGTGGACACCATCCAGGTTTCTTTGGCCGCCCCTTATCCGGGCACCGAGCTCTACCGGCAGGCCATGGCCAACAAGTGGTATGAGCCCGGAAGCCTGGTGCGCAACGACGGGACCCAGTCCTGCGCGCTATCCTACCCCGGCCTCTCCGCAGCCGACATACAAGCCGGGGTGAAGCGCTTCTACGCGCGCTTCTATGCGCGGCCCACGCCGATCTGGCGCATGCTGGTGCGCATGGCCAGGGACCCTGAGGAGCGGCGCCGACGGCTGCGCGAGGGCCGCGAGTTCCTGCGTTACCTGGGGGGCCGGACGCCCAGCCATGACCCCTCCTGCGCGTGCGCGGACCAGGAAAAACCCCGGGAATCGGTGGCGGCCTGATGGATTGGCGACTGCTCTTATTGCTGGCCCTGGTCACCTATGTGGCCGGCAAAGCGGTCGCGGTCTGGCTCGCTTCCGTCGCCGCCGCATTCGCCGCGGTCTTCGCCCTGGCCACCGTGCCCGCCGCGGCCCTCATCCTGCGCCGGCGGCGGGCTCTGCCCGGGGACCCGCCCCCCGTCACCATCCTCAAGCCCCTCAAAGGGGCCGACCGCGGCCTCTATGAGAACCTGGTCAGCTTCTGCGACCAGGATTATCCCCGATTCCAGCTGCTCTTCGCGGTGGCCTCACCCGATGACCCGGCGCTGGCGGTCGTGTCCCGTCTGCGCCGCGACCGGCCGAGCTGCGACATCGAAGTCGTCGTTTCCGATGGCCGCCTGGGCTGCAACCCGAAGATCAACAACATCGCCAACGCCTATCCCTTGGCCAAGCACGGTCTGCTGCTGCTCTCGGACTCCGACATCCGCGTCGCGCCGGACTTCCTGAGGCGCTGCGCGGCCCCGCTGGCCGACCCGCGGGTCGGCCTGGTCACATGCTTCTACCGCTGCGCCGAGACGCACGGCCTCTGGGGCGCGCTGGAGGAGCTCTGCGTCAACGCGCATTTCCTGCCCCAGGCGCTCCTGGCGGGGGCGGCCGGCCTGCGCTTCGCCATGGGCGCGGCCACATTGGTGCGCCGCCGCGTCTTCGATCAAGCCGGGGGCTTCGGGGCCCTGGCCGACCGCCTGGCGGACGACTTCGCATTGGGCGAGATCGTGGAGCGCGCCGGCTTCCGCATCGATTTCGCCGATGTCGTGGTCGAGTCCGTGCCTCCCGACGACCCGTCATTCTCCGAGATCTTCCGCCACCAGGTCCGCTGGCAGCGCACGGTGCGCCTGTGCAACCCGGCCGGCTATTGCGGCTCCGTACTCCTGCACGGGTTCTCCCTCGCCACTTTGGCCCTGCTGCTCTTCGGCTGGGACCCGCGTCTGGCGGCCCTCGCCGGTGGCCTCCTGGCCGCCAAGGCCCTGGCCGCCGCTGCCATCCAGGGCCTTGCCGGCCGCAGGCAGCGCTTGGCTCCGCTGGCCTGCCTGCCCCTGAGCGAGTGGCTGTCCTTCGGAGCCTGGCTCTCCGGCTTCGCGCCCGGCGCGGTGCTCTGGCGCGGCCGGCTCTATCGGATCCTGCCCAAGGGACGGCTGGTCCCCATCGAGGATTTCGAGCCGGCGCAGTCCCTGCCCGCCGGCCCCCTGACCGTCGAGCCCTGAGAGGGCTGGAGCCCCAGCCATCAAATACTTCGAGCGCGTCATCCTCGCCGTCGGCTTCCTCACTTTGGCCGTGTTGCTCTGGAAGTTCGAGCCAGCGACGGTCTGGAGCTTGGTCTGCCGGGTCGGCTGGGGATTCCTCATCATCCTGCCCATGCAGCTCTGCGACCATCTCCTCAATGCCGTGGGCTGGCGCTACGCTTTCTCCGGAGCGGATGCGGCGCGCGTGCCGTTCTGGCAATTGGTGCGCGTCCGGGTGGCCGGCGACGGGGTCAACTACCTCACGCCCAGCGCCACCATCGCCGGAGAGATCATCCGGCCCGCCATGCTGGACGCGCACCTCTCGGCCCAGTCCCGCAACTCCAGCGTGGTGGTGGCCAAAGTCGCCCAATCCCTGGGCCAGGCCGGATTCTCCATGGTCGGGCTGCTCGTGCTCATCCCCCTGCGCCTCGGGTTCCTCTCCGGCGGGCAGGTGTGGGCCGGCCTGGGGGCCTGCGCGTCCATCATCGTCCTGGTCGGCGCGGGCATGACGGGATTCTGCGCCCGGCGCCGCGGCGGGGCCTACCTCTGGCGCCTGCGCGAGCCGCTGGCCGGGCTGCGCGACCAGACGGCGCGCTATCTGCGCGAGAACCCCGGCCGTTTCGCCCTCTCCACGGTGTTTTTCCTGCTGGGCTTCGCCTGGGGCGCCTGGGAGGTCCTGGTCATCTGCTACTTCCTCGGCATACCAATGGACGCGCTCACGGCCCTGTCCGTGGAAGTCCTCTCAGTCCTGGTGGACTCGGTCTTCATCGTGGTCCCGGCCAAGATCGGGACCCAGGAAGCCGGCAAGACGGCCATCTTCGCGGGACTCGGTTTGACCGCCAGCAAAGGCCTGGCCTTCGGCCTGGTCCGTCACGTGCGCGAGCTGGCCTGGGCCGCGGCGGGGTTCGCCCTCTACGCCTGGGACCGGCGCCAGCGCGCTAGCCGGCCCGCAACAGCTCGATGCCCTCTTCCTGCAGGGTCTGCCGCACCCGGGGACTGAGCAAGGTCAGCAGTTCGGTCGCGCTGCGGTGGCTGGGCGTCGGCATCCCGTCGCCCAAGGCCGGCTCCAACGAGGGATGGAAATACAGCTCGGTCACTCCCTGCGGCAGGCGGCGCAGGAGCCAGATCACGTAGTCGTCGGTCATCATGCCGGAGTGCAGCATGCCGAAGGCCCGGGTCAGGCTCAGGCCCCCGGCCCGCCACCGCGACGCCAATCCCAAAGCGCCGTAAGCTCCGGATAGAAGCACTTGCCGCAAGACGGGCGAGGGGCTGCGGTCCGGCACCGGCGAGCCGGTCAGGACGGCTCGCCAATGCGTCCAGGCATAGGCCAGGCTCGGGCCCAGCTCGCCGGCGGGCCAGCGGATGCGGGGGATGGAGAAGCGCCTGGCCAAGCGCAGGACCGCCGGCAGGACCGCGGGGTGGACGTGCGCGTTGAAATGACTGTCCAGATGCGTCGGGACCAGGCCCAGGGCCAGGAATCGCTCGACTTGGCCGCTCATCAGGGCCTCGACCTCGCCTCTGGCCCGACCGTCGCCCAGCAGGCGCAGGCCCCAGGCGGCGGGGTCCTCAGAGCAGAGCTCCAGGTGCACGCCCACCCCGAGCCCGCGGCAAGCGATCGCTGCTTCGGCAGCCAGGGCCGCCGCCGGAGCGTCGACCATGAGGCTGGCGAAGCGCAGGATGCCTTCCCGGTAGGCCTGGACGACGGCTTCGTTGACTTCCGGGCTGGCGCCGAAGTCGTCGGCCGTGGTGATGAGCTGGCGCGGGCTCATGGCGGCGGGCTTCCGACGATGTTCAGCGTGCACTGTCCGTTGACGAGCTTGGCCGCGATGGTCGCGGTCCCGTCGGCCGAGGTGTAGGAGCAGTCGCAGTTCCCGGGCATGCCGCTGTTCATGATGTAACCGTTGACCGGGGAGCAGGTGACCCCGCCGGCCGCGGACCAGCCTCTGATGATGGCGTCGAGCGTCGAGCGCACGCGCGCCTTGCCGGCCTCGCTGTCCTGGGCGCGCTTGAGGACCGTGGCCCGCTGCAGGATCAGGTTCATGATCCCGGCGGCGATGACGGAGCCCACGACCGCGGCCAGGAGGACCTGGACCAGGATGTTGCCATTCTTGCCTTTCATAGCGGTCGCCCTGCCGCGCGGTTCATCCTCTGCCCTGGACTGCGGCCTTCCCGGTAGGCGGCCGCGAGCCTCGGCGAGGCCCGCAGCAAGACGGCATAGGTCCTCGCCGCCTGCCGGGGCATCCTCAACCCCCGGTAGGCCAGCGCCAGATAGTATAGCCCTTCGGGAAGCCCCCAGCGCGTCGTGGCCAGGGCCTGCCTGAGGTGCGCGCTGCCCTCTTTGAAGCGTCCCAGGCGCACCTGCAGTTCCCCCGCCTTCAGGTCCGCGGACCAGTAGGCGGGGTCGCATCCGGCCGCGGCCTCGTAGGCGGCTAGGGCCTCCCGGAGCCGCCCGGACATCTCATGGGCGCGGCCTAATGCGTACTGGAATTCGGCTTCCTTTGCCCCCCAGGGCAGCCCTTCGCGCAGTTCTGTCATCGCGTCGGCGGGGCGGTCCTGCGCCATGAGCTGCTCCGCGAGCAGAAGCCGGGCGTCCGTGTATCCCGGCCACAAACGCACCGCGCTGCGCAGTTCCGCTTCCGCTCGCCGCGTCTGCCCCGCTCGCTGCAGGGTCAAGGCCAGATTGACGTGGTTGCGCGGTATGCCCGGATCGAGCCTGTCCGTGGCCTGGTAGAAAGCGAGCTCGTCGCGATAGTCCCGGTTGCGCGAGTTCGTCCGCCACCCGAAGAAGGCCAGCAGGCCCAGGCCGGAAGACCAGGCCGCGGCCCGCAGCCAGCGGCGGCGCGCTCGCGCCGCCTCGGACAGCGCCGCGGCGGCGGCCAGGCACCAGCCCGCCGAAGGGACGTAGAGGTAGCGGTCAGCCTGGAGGTTGAGCAGGGGGATGATGCCGCTGACCGGAAGGAGCGTCACCGGGATCCACAGGAGACCGAAGCTCAGCACCGGGCGGCTGCGGCGCAGCATCCACGCTGCGGCCAACAGGGTCAGCCACGCCAGCCAGGCCGCCAGGACCTTCGCGTCGGCCCAGGAATCCACCACGGGCGGGGCATAGTCTCCCTGCAGGGTCCAGGGCCACGACAGCAGCCGCAGATAGGACCCGCTGATGCGCGACATGGTCAGGAAGCGCACCTCCGGCTCTCGGTATATCCTGCCCCAGGGCATGAAATCAGGGGGCGGGCCCTTGGCCCGCGTGATATAGTCCCATTCCGGGGCGCTCGGAGCCTTCAGCCACGAGGACTCCGGCCTGCCCCGGGACGGCCCCGCCTGCGGCTCCAGGACATAGCCGGAGCGCGGGGCCCGGAAAGCGATGAAGAGGATCAGCACAAGGGCGTAGAGGCCGTACCGGGCCCAGCGCCCGCGCAGCGGCGCCGCGGGCCCCGGCCCATCGGGGATTCGGGGCAGCAGCGCGTCGGCGAGGATCATGAGTGCGGGCAAAGACACGGCCATCTCCTTGGAGAGCACGGCCGCCGCGTAGCAGCCCAAAGAGGCCGCGAAGGCCGCCGCTCCCCGCCAGCCGGTCTGGAGGCGGCCCCGCAGGTAGAGGCACAGCGACAAGGCCATGAAGGCGAAGGCCATCAGGTCCGCCCGGAAGGTGATGAGGTTCACCGGCTCCGTATGGAGAGGATGCGCCACGAAAATGAGCCCTGCCAGCAGGCTGCACCAGCGGTCTCGGGAGAGTTCCCAGGCTAGGGCCATGAGCAGGACCCCGCCCAGGCCGTGCCAGAGGATGCTGGTCAGGCGCAGTCCTGGCCAAGCGTCCGGGAAGAGGCAGGAATCGCAGAGCACCGAGGCCAGCCAGGCGGGGCGCGCCGAGTTCTCCACGGGCAGGACCCAGAACAGGTAGCGGGGGTTGAGCGTAAGGCCCAGGTTGCCGCAGTCGCGCAAGAAGGGCTGGCCGGCGACGAAGTAGACGTCGTCCCAGACCGGCGGATTCAAAAGCGTCCGGCCGTAGAGGAGCAGACTCAGGGAGACGACTGAGAGGGCCAGGAGGCGCCAACTCCAGGACGGAGTCCAGCCGCTCTGGAGCAGCTTACATCTCATGGCGAAGCATCAAAGCGGGGCTTTGGAGTTGATGGACAGGCCGCATCTCGCGCCACCGCCGCTAGACGTGGCCGTGGCCGTTATGATGGTTTTGCCGTCGCTGTAGGTGCAGTTGCAGCCTCCGGGCGTGCCGGGGACCGTAGCGGTGAAGCCTGCCGGCGTGCCGGAGCAATTGACGCCGCCGTTCTTGCTCCAGATGGCCAAGATGGCGTCCAGCCCCGAGTTCGTGGTGGCGGTGGTGACGGTGCTGTCCTGGCCGCGCTTGATGGCCTGGGAGCGCAGCAGGAGCAGATGCATCATCCCGGCCGCGATGATGGAGACTATGACCGCGGTCATGAGGACCTGGACGAGCACGCTGCCTTTCATCTTCCTCATCGGCATCATCCTTCAGTCAAAAGTGTCCGTGAAGGCCCTCTGCAGGGGGATCTTGGAGTTGACGAGCTGCTTGGTCTCGGTCCTCAAGACCGACGTGGTCGTGGTGCTGGCCCCCACTTGGAAGAGCAGCTGCACCCCGTTGATGTCGTCGGAGCGTTGGAAATAGAAAGTGCTGTTGATGGGCTGGATGTCCTGGGCCACGACGTCGTAGGTCCCGGTTCCGCAGGCGTTGGGGCAGGTCCCGGCCGGGTAAGGGCAGCCGGAGGCCTTGTTGCTGTAGTGCAGCAGCCAGTTCGTTTTTGTGGGGGTGTTGGCCTTATCCCAGACGCAGTAGCAGAACGCCTTCACGTTGGCCGCGACCCCATCCGCGGGGGCGGGGGCGCCCGGGACGTTCGGGTTCAGCGTGTAGTCGATGCAGCCGCTGAGGTAGCTGCTGGTCCGGGAACCGCAGCCGGTCGCCTGCGTGCACTTGGCCGGCGTGTTCACGCCCGTGCAGTAGCTCGGGCAGTACAGCGTGCTGGCCCCCTGAAGCTCCCGCACCATCGAGTCGAGGCTCATCAACTCATAGCTCGTGTTGATGCCCTTCCTGCCGCCTTCCAGCTGGTAGCGCACCATCTGCGAAGTCACGCCGACGATGCCCACCAGGACGAAGGTGCTCAAGACCAGCGCGATGACGAGCTCTATCAAGGTGAAGCCGGGGCGGGCGCTCATAAATTGGTCCAATCCACCGTGACGTTGATTTGGGGCTGACAGGTCGCCGCGAGCGGGGGCGTGCAGCTGCTCGTGGTGCAATTGCAGCTGCCCCAACCGACCCAGTAGGTCACCTTGCCGTTGTAGGGCGCTTGATAGAGCAAGGGAAACAGCCCCCCGGGGTTGGAGTTGTTGCCGGTGATGGTGTGGGAGCCCGGCCAAAGGGCCCAGACGGCGCCCGCGCTGTCTTTGTAGTTCGGTCCGTCGAGCCTCCAACTGGCGGCTCCCGAGCCGTTGGCCGCCGCGTTGGGGCCGTCAATGCTCGCGGTCGGGTCGGCGGTCACATAATTGGCGAGCAGCTTGACCACGCTCTGGCTGGCGACATTGGCGGCCTGCCGTCTGTCCGAGTTCAGACCGGTGCGCTTGCTGCTCAAGGCCAGCGTGAAGATCGCGGTGATCATGACCGCGGAGAGCAGCATGGCCACGACGACCTCGACCAGGGTGTAGCCCTGCCGGACCTTCATACCACCTCCGTCCTCGTCGTTCCGGCGCGGGCCTAATTGGCGGGCACCGGGGGATCAGTCGAGCCCGAGCAAGCCGTGGTGCCGCTCGGGTAGCAAGTCACGACGCCGTTGACGTCCATCGTGTAGCCCCAGCCGCTGTACGGTGAGGAAGCCCCCGGCGCGCGCAGGACGCAGGCCACCAGAGCGCTCCCGGCCAGGCCCAGCGGGCAGGTCGAGGGGCCGGTGCCGCTGCCCGCGGCCGCGACCTGATAGGTCAGCTTGGCGTAGTCGTTTGCCGGCAGGTACTTGCACCGGACCAGATCGCAAGCGGTGTACGTGCAGGTCGTGTCGCAGCTGCAGGCTCCGGTATTGCAGCTCGAATCCAACGTCGCCCCGGTCACATAAGTGCCGCTGTGGTCCAGGGAGAACATGCGGGAGGCCGCGCCCACCATCTTCAACTGGGCCACGCCCGCGTCCGCCCGGCTGTTCTCCACGCTCTTGAGATACTTCGGTATCGCGACGGCGGACAAGATGCCGATGATGACGCACACGACGATGAGCTCGACCAGCGTGAAGCCCCTGCGGGCGCGGGACATGCGGCGGACCCTCCTCATCATTTTGCTCCCCCCCCGCCCATGGTGGACAGTTTGAAGATCGGCAGGAACACCGCCAAGACGATGACCCCGACCACGCCGCCGATGCCCACCACCAGGATGGGGTCGATGATCGCGGTGAAGCGCCGGGTGAACTGATCGATCTGTTCGCGGTAGAAGGCCGACAAGGTCACCAGCATGTCCGGGAGCTTGCCGGACTCCTCGCCCATGAACATCATCTCGGTGACCAGCGGCGGCAGGATCCCGGTCCTGCGGAAGGCCGCGGAGATGGACTTGCCGCTGGCCACGTCGTTCTTGACCGAGCGCAGCAGGCGCTGGAAGATGATGTTGCTCCCGAAGACCCCCTCCAGGACCGAGATGGCGTTGAGGATGCTCACGCCGCTCTCGATCAAGGTCGAGAGGGTGGTCAGCAGGCGTTCCACCATCATGTTCTTGGCGAAAGTGCCGAAGAAGGGCACGCTGAAGATCATGTTCCATTTGGTGACCTGCCCGGGCTCGGTCGAGACGTAGGCGCTCCACATGAACCAGACGACGACCACCACGACGATGAGGGAGGCCAGATGGTTCACGACCAGGTTCGACAGCATGATGATGGCCATGGTCAGGGGCGGCAGCTTGAGCCCGAACTGCTTGAAGATGTCCGCGAAGACCGGGACGATCTTGACGATGAAAAAGGCCAGCACGCTCATGGAGATGCCGCACAACACGCCCGGGTAGGCCATGGCCGTGATGATCTTCCCCCGCAATTCGTCCTGGGCGCCCGTGTAGGCGGCGATCTGCTTGAGCACCTTGGGGAGTTGGCCCCCCATCTCGCCGGCCTGGACCAAAGAGACCCAGAGGTGGTCGAAGGAATTGGGATGGCGCTCCAGCGCCTTGTACAAGGCCATGCCCCCGGCCACGTCTTTGGTCACCTGCGCCAGAGCGAGATGGAGGTTGACGGATTGCGCGTGCTCGCCCAGCAGCGACAGGGCCCGCACCAGGGGCACGCCGCCGTTGAGCAGCGTGGATAACTGCTCGGCGAAGAAGATGAGGTCCCGCGCCGCGACTCTGCCGCCGGCGGTCGGCTTGCCCGAGACGGCGCGGGCGGTGCGTTCGGCGGCGATGGAGAGGATGAAATAGCCCTTGCCCTGGAGGGCGGCTATCGCCTCGTTCTCGTCGCCCGCCTCCAGGTTGCCGGAGGTCGTCTCGCCTTTGCCGTCCTGGACGGTGTAATTGAACCGGCCCATATCCCTAGAAGTTTAACAGGCAGGGGCAGGTTTGTCAATGTGTGTATTGTGAATTAATACATTCGCGGGCGCGCGAGCGACGGCCCCCGATGGGCCCGTGCGCCGCCTTTTGGCCTATTCGTCTTCGAGGGTGACGCCCAGGATCTCTTCCAGGGAGGTTTGGCCTGAGATGACTTTGCGCCAGCCGCTGGCGCGCAGGGTCCACATGCCGGCCCGGGAGGCGGCGTCCCTGAGCCGCGCGAGGTCGCCGCCGTACTTGTAGATGATCTCGCGCATCTCAGGCACGATCAGGTACACCTCGTAGATGGCGGTGCGGCCGGAGTAGCCGGTGCGCGCGCACTTGTCGCAGCCTCGAGCCTCGAAGAAGGTGATCTTGGCCGGGTCGGGGGCCGGGTTGAGCAGAGACTCCCGGATGCACATCTCCACGTCCTTGGTGTCGGGCTGATAGGCCTTCTTGCAGTGCGGGCAGAGTCTGCGCACCAAGCGCTGCGCGGCCACCACGCAGAGGCTGCTGGAGAGCAGGAACGGCTCGATGCCGAGGTCGATGAGGCGCACGACCGCGGACATCGCGTCGTTGGTGTGCAGGGTCGAAAGCACCAAGTGTCCGGTGAGAGCGGCGCGCAGGCAGGTCTGGGCCGTCTCCTGGTCGCGCACCTCGCCGACCAGGATGACGTCCGGGTCCTGGCGCAAGAACGAGCGCAGGGCCGCCGCGAAGGTGAGCCCGATGGTGGCCCGCACCTGCACCTGGTTGAGCCCCGCCATCTTGATTTCGACGGGGTCCTCGATGGTCATGAAATTCAGCTCGGGGGTCTTGATGGTGTTGAGGACGGAGTAGAGCGTGGTGGTCTTGCCGGAGCCGGTGGGGCCGGTCAGGAAGAGCAGGCCGTGGGGGCGGTTCGCCCCGATCAAGAAGTCCTCCTTCTGGCGGGGCTCGAAGCCGATCTTGTCGATGTTGAGCTCGACGGCGCCTTTGTCCAGGATACGCATGACGACTTTCTCCCCGAACACCGTCGGGCAGATGGAGACGCGCAGGTCGATGTTGCGGTTCTGCACCTTGATGGAGAAGGTGCCGTCCTGGGGCAGGCGGCGCTCCGCGATGTCGAGCTTGGAAAGGATCTTGACGCGCGAGACCACGGCCATGAAGTCCTTCTTCAAGGGCGCCATGCGCTCGTAGAGGACCCCGTCGATGCGGAAGCGCAGCATCACCCGTTCGTCGTAGCTCTCGATGTGGATGTCCGAAGTCCGTTCGGAGATGGCCTGCTTGAGGATGGCGTTGACCAGCGAAACGATGTTGGCGCCCTCGGCGCCCCGGACCATCTGGTCGAGGTCCACCCGGGTATCGCTGCTGGTCTCCACCTCCTGAACCTCGTCGGTGCCCGTGGCGGCCGTGGCCATGGACTTCTCGATCATCCCTGAGCCGCCGCCGGTGTAGAACTCGTCGATGGCCTTGAGGATCTGCGCGCGCGTGGCCACGAAGGACTGGATCTCCAGCCCCGCGGTGAGGAGCTTGAGGTTGTCCAGCAGCATCATGTCCTCGGGGTTGGTCATGGCCACGGCGAGGATACCCTCGTCGAGGAACAAGGGCAGGACGCTGTGGTCCCGGGCGTAGGACTCGGTGATGATGCGCTCGAGGTTCTGGCCTTTCTCGACCTTGAGGATCTTGTTCTCGCGCGAGGCGTAGGGGACGGCGAACTGCTTGGAGATGGCGATGGCGATGGTCTCGTCCGTGGTGAAACCCAGCTTGACCGCGGCCTCGCCGAAGGAGCACTTCGAGGTGGTCGCCACCCGGGCGGCCTTTTCCTTTTGGTCGGGCGTGATGACGCCGCTGGAGACGAGTATGTCAGGCAGTTCCTGCTTGTCGGGCATGGCTCACCTTAGGGGCCTGTTCGCGTACAGCAAGTATAGCGGACTGGAAGCGATTGTCAAGACCGGTCATGCGCTAGCACATGACCGCCAACGCACTTCCTGAGGGCGGTCAGTGCCAGGGCACTACCGTGCCCTAGTCGCTCACGATCGTCGGGGTCAGGAAGATGACCAGGTCCGTGTTCCGGCGCACGCTCTCCGAGCTGGTGAAGAACCACCCGATGAGCGGGATGTAGCCCAGCAAGGGCACCTTGCGCACCGTATTGGACTCGGTGGATTGCAGAAGGCCTCCGATGACCAAGGTCTGTCCGTTGCGTACGCGCACCAAGGTGGAGACCGACCGGGTGACCGGGTTGAAGACCGGGTCGTTCTGCGTGGACAGGTCGGATGGCTGGACGTCCGTATAGCGGGGCTGGATCAACATGGTGATGTAGCCTTCTTTGTTGATCTGCGGCGTCACCTTCAGGATGAGGCCGCAAGACTCGCGTTTCACGCCGCTGACCGAGTTGGTGAGCGCGCCGCCGCTGGAAGCCTGCTGTTCGCGCGACACGGCCTGGTCGATGGAGATCTGCATGATGGCGCCCTTGTTGTTGAGGGTCAGGACCTTGGGCTTGCCCAAAAACCGCGCCTCGGACCGGGCGACCAGGGCCCGCAGGGTGATCGACAGGGAGGTCAGGTCCAGCAAAGAGGACTTGATATTGCCGACGACCTGGGTCTGGAGGCTGGTGGCGCTGCCGCCGCTGCTGCCGCTGCTGCCGCTGCTGCCGGTCGATCCGCCGCTTCCGATGGCCGTGGTCAGGTTCGAGACGCCCGGGACGAAGGGGTCGAAGAAATGCGTGCTCGAGAGATTGCCGCCGAGGTTCATGGGGAACGAGGTGTCGCGCATGCCGCCCGTGAACACCGCCAATTGACCGTTCCCCGAGCCCCATTCGAAGCCGAGGTCGCGGGAGCGGCTGGAATCGATCTCCACGATCTGGGCTTCGATCATGACCTGGGGAACCTTCCGGTCGAGCTCCGCGATGATCTGCTCGACCTGGGGGAAGACCTCCGGGATGTCGGTCACGACCAATGAGTTGGTCCGCGGCTCCAGGGCCACCTGCCCATTCTTGCTCAAGACGCTCTTGAGGACTCCCACGATGGGCACCGAACTATCCCCGGCGCCTCCGCTGCCGCCCCCGCCGGTGTCCTGGCCGCCGGTCGAGCCGCCCGTCCCCTGAGAGCCGCCGCCCCCCCCGCCACCGCTCGAGCCGCCGGAGGTCGGCGCGATGGCCGCCATGTCCTGGGCCATATTCCCCAGCGGGATCAGCGGGACATAGTTGAGCGTGTAGATGCGGGTGATGAGGTTCTCCACGGTCTTGGACCGCGGCGCCACGACGTAGGTGTTGCTCTTGCCGATCTGCTGGTAGGTGAGCCCCTTGATCTCGAGGAGCACCTGCAGGGCTTCGCGCACCGAGACGTTCTGCAGGAAAGCGGTCACGCGCTTGCTCTCCAGGCCTTCCGTCACGATGAAGTTCACGTGGGCCTGGGCCTGGATGGTGTCGAGGAAGGTCTCCAGCGGCGCGCCCTTGACGCGCACGGTCACCCGCGTCTCCAGAGGGGAGGTCGCGGCCGCGGGGGCTGAGCGCGCGGGGCCGGAGGTGCCGATCTGGACTCCCTGCACGCTGCGCGGCGGCGCGGCCTCGACTTCGGGCGCGGCCGGGGTCTCCGTGGTCGGGGTGCCGTCGATGGGAGCTCCGCCTCCGCCCGCCGCTTGCCCCCCGCCCGACAGCTGCTGCTGGAACTGCGCATTGGCCTCGGGCTCGCCGCGGCGCCGCTGCGCCTGCGCCGGTAGGACGGTCCCGGCGATGAGGTCGAGGACCAGCGCGCACGCCAGCGCGCTTCGCGCGAAACTCGGTCTGCGTTGATGTCTGATCATGGTGTATCTCCCGACGTCACCGGTTCACGGCCTTGAAAAAGGTCTTGTTCTTGTGCGAGAAGATCACTTTCTGGAGGGTGATGCGCAGCACCTTGACCGGCCCGGATTTGGTCTTCACCACCTCCCCCTCGGCGACCACCTCGTTGTTGACGATGGCCTTGTTCCCGCCCTCGACGGAAACGATCCCCTGCAGATCGATCAGCTTCTCTATCTGGACCGGCGGCGCCTTGGGGGGCGCTTTCGTCCCGTTGAGCGCGCGGTCCTTGAGCTCCTCGAGGGCGAGTTGCTTCTCCAACTCCAAGCGCTCGATCTCCACGAGGTCGTGCGGGGAGAGGGTCGGATCCCGCCAGGCTTGGTAAGGGTTGGCGGCGGGGGCTGTGGAGACAATCGCCACGTTCGGGTCGTTCGCCTCCGGGGCTGGCCGCACGACGGGCGCCGCCGGGGCGGCATTGGCGGGCGGCGCGGCCGCGGCGACCGGCCCGCCGCCCGCGGCCGTGGCCGTGGCCGTGGACGCGGCGGTGGCTGCGGCCGTTGAGGCGACGACGGGAGCGGCCACAGGAGCGATGGGGTTGACCAGCTTGTCCTGTTTCGGCGAGTTGCGGAACAGATCCGTGTCCTTCAGGCGGACCTTCGTGGTGAGCGCCCGCTTCTTCTCCAGGTCGAGGTGCGTGTACCATTGGTAGAAAAGCACGCCCGGGACCGCCAGGGCGAAGGCCAGGACGAGCCAGGCGACCGGACTCTTCGTTGCCATGCTAGAACCGCTCCAGCGGGATGATCGTGCTCAGGCCGCAGGAGACATCGTTGAGGCCGATCGGCTCGCTCAGCTTCGAGATATCCAGGTTGTTGATGTAGATCACCGGCTTGCTCGACTCCATCCGAGTCAGGAACGCCATCAACTCCGGGAACTTGACGCGCATCCTTATGTTCAGGTTCTGGACGACGCCCCCGGGCACCTCGACGTCGCTGGGCGGCTGGAAATCAGTGGCCACGATCCCTTCGGCGCGCAGGGCCTCCTTGACCGCGTCGGACAGGAAGTTGGCGCGGTCCTTGGGCAACGGCAACATCGCGTAGGAGTAGTCGAGGCGGCTCTTGAGGTCCTTGTACGTGTCGAGGTACGTGGCGGTCGCCCGCGCCATCGCCAGCTCGCCGGCCACCGCATTGAGCCGCTTGCGCGCCCGCGCGTACACCATGAAATAGCAGACGATGGGCACGACCAGGGCGATGGACAGCGTCCGGCTGAAGCGTTCGCTGCCCTTCTCCTTGAGGGTGGAGGAAAGGAGCCGGATCTCATCCTGGACCTTGCCGGCGATTTGGTTGAGGTCGATCTTGGCCATGGCTTAGGGCTCCTTGGTGCCCGCCACCGTGAAGGAGGTGCGGGTCTCAAGCGCCTCGCTGTAGGCCTTGGAACTCTGCGCGCCGCTGGCTGGCGTGGCGACCGCCTGCCCTTGCACGGTCACCTTGAGCCCGCGGAACATCTGGCCCGCCACGGAACTCGTGCTGAGCCTGTTGCGGAACTGGAAGGCCAGGTCCTGCTCGCGGGCCGTGTCCTCTGCGACGACATTGCCGACCAGGAGCAGGGTCGGCGAGACGTTGAGGCCGAAGCGGATCCCTATCTTCTTGAGGAAGCCCTTCTCGGGCAGGGCGTCGACGATGTCCTTGATGACGTCGATCATCTTGACCCGGCTGGCGCTGGTGAGGTCCATGGTCAGATTGCTCTGCGTCCGCATCTTCGCGAACATCCCCTCGATGTCGCCCGGGGACTTGCCGCGGAAGACTTCCTCGACCATGCGGTCGCGCTTCAGCGACCCGAACTCCCGAGCCCGAATCCCATAAAGGCTCAGGCTCCAGAGCCCTATCAGCAGCAATCCCAGCGACAGGACGCCGCTGGCGAGCAGGATGTCGCGGGCCACGACCCGCTCCTCTTCGGTGACCCTCCCGACCTCCCCCAGGTCCAAAGTGACGGCGCTGGAGAACCGGAAGCGCAGCGAGGCCCCGATGGCCGAGTAGCCTCCCCAATCCCCGCTCTTGATCCCCAGCATCCCGGCGGTCTCCTGGATGCCGACCTGCAGCCCCAACTCGCGGCCGAAGGCGTCCTTCCACGCCGGAAGGCTGGCGGTCGATCCGCTGATGGCGACATGTCCCACGGCGCCCACGGCCAGCTGCTTCTGGGCGAAGGTGATGCAGCCGCCGAGGTCCAGCTTGCGCTGGTCCGAGACGTTGGCCTCCTCGCCG
>JAPLKL010000005.1 GCA_026388095.1 Elusimicrobiota bacterium
ATATCGGGAGTTGGGTGGGAGGAACGGGGTCGAGGCCTCCGGGATGGAAGGGGTGGCAGCGCGCCAGACGTCTGAGTGTCAGCCACAGGCCGCGCCCGCAGCCGTGCGCGAGCACGGCCTCGCGGGCGTAATCCGAGCAGCTGGGATGGAAGCGGCAGGATGGCGGCAGCAAGGCGCGCCCCGCCTTCTGGTAGATGGCCAGCGCCGCCAGGACCAGAGGCTTCACGGCCTGTACACCCCCGCCTGGCGGGCCAAGTCCAGGATGTCCCGCTGCGCGTCGGCCAGGCCCTCCCAGCGGCAGCCGGGCCGCAGGTAGACGACGAAATCCCCCGGCTCGAAGCTGCCGCGGTTGAGACGGAAGCATTCCCGGACCAGCCTCTTGAGACGGTTGCGTCGGACCGCGCCGCCCACCTTGGCCGGGACGCTGAGTCCCAGCCGGGCCTGGGCTGGCGCCTGCGGTATCGGAAGTTCCGCAGGTGCCGGCCGGACGGATTTCCTTACCGCCGGCGGAGCGCACCAGAGAATGAGGCGCCGTCCGACGGACTTGCGGCCGTCGGTGAACACGCGCTGGAAGTCCCGTCGCGAACCCAGGCGGGCGCCCGGTCCGAAACGCGCACCAGTCATGGCGGCGCCTTCCTCAAGCGTCAGGCGTCGACCAAGGTGCGGCGGCCCTTGGCGCGGCGGCGGCTGAGCACCGCCCGGCCTCCGGCTGTGGACATGCGGGCGCGGAACCCGATCCTCCGGGCACGCTTGAGTCTATGGGGCTTATATGTCGGTTGCATGGTCAAGATTATATAAAATGTGAACATGTCCAGTTGGAAAGAATCTGGCGGGGGCGTCCTTTCGTGACGCTGGTCTGGCTGCGGAGCCTGGCCTACCTGGCGATGGCCCTGGCCCTGGCCTGGTGGCTGCTGACCCTGCTCGAACTGCGGCACGGCCCGGTCGCGGTCCGCGCGGAAGAGAATCGGGGGCCGGATCCGGCGGTGGCCGTGCGCTGGGCCCTGTTCTGCCTGCTGGCGCTGTTCGCTTCGCTGGCCCTGAGCTGGGTCGAGGCCGGCCCCCGGCAGCCTATCCAGGCCTTGTTCCTCACCATGGCTTGCGCGGTGGTGGCCGCCGCGGCGTCGGCGGCCTCGGCCTGCTCGGCCGCCCCGTCCGGCAGGGCAGACCGCCCGCCTTTCAGCGACGGCGGCCCCAGCGCCGCCGCCGCCGGGCCGTGGTCCGCGCTGCTCGCCGGGGCGGGGCTGGCGCTACTCTCCAGCGCCGAGGGCTACTGCGCCTGGAGGTGGGTCCCCATGATCGCGGCCATCGGCCGCCTGGGCACGGGTTTCGCCGGGCAGTCCCTGGCGGCCGGCCTGCCGCTGGCTCTCGGCGTCTCTTTGGCGCTCACCGCGGCGGCTTGCCTGCATCCGGAACTGCGCGGCGTGCGCCTGAGGGTGGCAGCGGCGCTGCTCCTGGCCTGGGCGGCGCCCACGGCCCTGGCCGAGTGGCGGCTGCGCTCGGCCTGGGGTTTCGGCCCGGAGACCCTCGGCGAGGCGGCGGGAGTGCCGGCGGCCTCCGCCGCGAGGCAGGTCGAGGTGGCGGTCCTGCGGCGTTCCGCCGCAGGCGCGTCCTTCCGATGGGAGCGGCGCACGCAGGCCGCCGAGGGCGTCGACGCCTCGTCCGAGAGCCTGGAGCGGCTGGCCGCCTACCTTAAGGAGCACGGCCATCGCGGCGTCTTCGCCCGCCAGGCCTTGGCCGCTGTGCGGCGGGGCTGGCTGCTCTGGTGGGATGCGGACCGGGCCCTGGAGGCCGCTTCTCTGGGCGTGCCCGGGAACTACGCCCCCGATTATCGCACGGCCCTGGCCCTCATCGCGGCGGGGCCGCTGACGCCCGAGCGCTTCGTGATTCTCAAACGCCTGCACGAGGTCGCGGTCTCCAGCCCCGCCGGGTTCGAGGACGTCAACGGCGCGCAGCTCGCTTTCGAGGCTTTTTCGGCGGCCTTCGCGCGCTTCGACGACGAGCCCCGGGCCCAGTACTGGCTCGGGCGCGTGGGGAACCTCTGGCCCATCAATGAGAAGAAGGTCGAGGTGACTCCCCTGCAGTCCCTGCGCGGCGGCTTGGTCCAGGGCACGCTGCTCATCGACGGCCGGCCCGCCTCCTCTGTGCGCGTCGGGCTTTTCCTGGAGACGACGAGCGAGGTGACCAAGAAGACCAAGTTCTCCTTGAGCGCCGGAGCGTTCCCGGACTCCGATGGGAACTTCCGCTTCGAGCATCTGGGCGGCGGCCGCTATCACCTCGAACTGCAAGGCACTCCGGAACAGATGCGCGGGGATATCCTGGGCAGCCCCGGCCCCATCGAGCTCTCCGAGGCCTCGTTCGTCGCGCGCCTGGGACCCGTCCGCATCTACACGCACGGACAGCCATCGGGCGAGTTCAAAGCCGCCGCCGAGGAGTGGCTGCGCGCCGAGCCGCAGGGCCTGGGCGGCCTGCTCGTCCCGGTCGGCAAGCGTTAGCCGACTATTCTGTATAATAAACGGATGTCCGCGCATGGGATGGAGCGAATCCGCGAGCTGGCCGGGACCGGCGCCTACGCCGAACTGCGTTCGTGGCTAGCCAGAGCCGACCGCGCGGATCTGGCGCGCGGCTGGCCGCGGCTGAAGCCCCTGCACAAACTCATCGCCTTCAAACTCATGGACGCCGCCTCCGCGCTCGATTTCTACCGGCGCCTTCCCTACGAGGAGAAATACTTCCTCTTCTCCGGGTTCCCTGCCGCCGCCATCGCCCCGGTCCTGGAAGACTCCCCTCCCTCCGTCCGCCGCCTTTTCGTCCAGCTCCCCGCCAAGTTCCATGGGGTCATGCTCCAGGACCTGGCGCGCGCAGGCGCGAATGTCAAATTTCAAGACCTGACCCCATGATACTCAACGACAACGCCGTCGTGCTGCGGCGGGGCGACTCGGGCGAATACGGCCGCTGGGCCGTGCTCCTGAGCGAGGGGCACGGCCTGCTGCCGGTGCGCTTCGCCGGCGTCAACCGGCCGGCGGGCAAGCTCAAGGCCCTTTCCGAGCCCATGGTCTGGGGCGAGTACCGCCTCTTCTTCAGCGGACGCTCGCCGGCGGTGCATGTGACGGGCGGCCGCCTGGCGTCGAGCTTCCCGGGCATCCGCGCCGAACTCTCCCGCACCCTGACCGGGCTGACGCTCTGCGAGATGACCTGGCGGCTGGCGGCCGAGCGCGTGCCCAGCCCGGCCAAATACCGTCTGCTCTGCCGGGCGCTCTGCCTCCTGGACCAGGGAGCCAGCCCCTGGCTGGAGACGGCCTTCGGGCTCAAGCTCCTCGAAGCCGCAGGCTACAGCCTGCGCGAGCTGCCCTTGCCGCCCGCGCAGGCCCCGCTCTGGCGCAGCCTGCACGAGTCCGCCCTGGAAGGGCTCGGCGACTTGCCGTGGGAGGCCGAGGCCGGCGGCCGCTTCCTGCAGGTGGTGCACGACCATGTGGAGGCGCACGCGGAGCGGCCGCTGCGTTCTCTCGAGGTGGCGCGGAGCCTGGAGCTCTTCGCCGCGAGATCCCGTCGCGCAAAGGAGTCCGTCCCATGCTGACATTCCAAGAGGTCATCCTCGAGCTGCAGAGGTTCTGGGCGCGCGAAGGCTGCCTGCTCATCCAGCCCTACGACATGGAGAAGGGCGCCGGCACCTTCAACCCCGCGACTTTCTTCGGGGCCCTGGGCTCCAAGCCCACGGCCGCGGCGTACGTCGAGCCCTGCCGCCGGCCCGGCGACGGCCGCTACGGCGACAACCCCAACCGGCTGGGCAAGTACTTCCAGTTCCAGGTGCTGCTCAAGCCCGCGCCGGCGGACATCACGGACCTCTACGTGCGCTCGCTCAAGGCCTTGGGCCTCGACTCCAGCAAGCACGACCTGCGCTGGATCGAGGACGATTGGGAATCCCCCACCCTGGGCGCCTCGGGGGTGGGCTGGGAGGTCTGGCTCGACGGAATGGAGATCACCCAATTCACCTATTTCCAGCAGATGGGCTCGCTGCCGCTGTTCCCCATCTCGGTCGAGATCACTTACGGCCTCGAGCGCATCGCCATGTACCTGCAGAAGAAGGACAACGTCTACGACCTCGCCTACAACGACGCGGTGACCTACGGCGACCTTCATAAGGAGCAGGAGCGGCAGTTCTCCACCTACAACTTCGAGGCGGCCGACGCCGCCATGCTCGCGCGGCACTTCGACGACTACGAAAAGGAGGGCGAGCGCATCGCGGCCCTGAAGCTCCCGTTGGCCGCCTACGACTGCGTGGTGCGCGTCTCGCACCTGTTCAACGTGCTCGAGGCGCGCGGCGCCATCTCGGTGACGGAGCGGGCCCAGTACATCGCCCGGGTGCGGGGCCTGGCCAGGAAGGTCATGAACCTCTATCTGGAGCTCAACGAAGCCAAAGCGGAGGCCGCCCATGTCTAAGGATCTCCTGCTCGAGATCGGCACCGAGCCGATGCCGGCCCGCTTCGTGGCGCCGGCCCTGTCTCAATTGCTGGAGAAGTCCCAGGCGGCGCTAAAGGCGAACCGTCTGGGCTACGCCGGCGCCCAGACTCTGGGCACGCTGCGCCGCTTGGCGGTCTGCGTCCGCGGCGTGGAGGAGAAGTCCTCCGCGCTGGAGAAGGAGGTGCAGGGCCCGCCGGCGCGTCTGCTCAAGGACGCGCAGGGCCGCTTCACGCCCCAGGCCGAAGGCTTCGCGCGCAAGCAGGGCGTGGCGCCCGAGGCTCTGGAGACCGTGACCACGCCCAAGGGCGAGTTCCTCCTGGCGCGGGTCCACATACCGGGAGAGTCGGCGCTCAAGATCCTGGCCCGCATCCTGCCCGAAGTCATCACGTCTTTGGAGTTCCCCAAGTCCTTGGAATGGGAGGAGTCGCGCCTGCGCTTTGGGCGGCCGATCCGTAGCCTGACGGCCCTTTTCGGCAAGAGCGTGGTCCCGTTCCGGCTGGCCGGGGTGAGCAGCGGGCGCAAGATCGCCGGCCTGCCCGGGCACGGCCACAGGCCGGTCACCTTGTCGGGCGGCGCCGAATACCACGACAAGCTGCGCGACCTGCTGGTGCTGGTGGACCCCGATGAGCGGCGCCAGTCCCTCCTCAAGCGGCTCGAGAAGGCGGCAGAGGAGGCGGGCGGGCGGCTCGACCTGGAGGGCGGACTCTTGGAGGAGACGGTCTACATGACCGAGCACCCGGTGCCGGTGGTGGGACGCTTCCGGGAGGAGTTCCTGCGCCTGCCCGCGCCGCTGCTGAAGATGGTCTTGAAGAAGCAGCTCAAGTTCTTCCCCTTGCTCGGCCCCCAGGGCCTCATCTCCTCCTTCGTGGGGGTGCGCGACGGCGTCTCCGATGGGCAGGCAGCGGTGCGGGAAGGCTTCGAGCGGGTGCTGACCGCGCGCCTCAGCGACGCGGCCTTCTTCCTCGGTCGCGACGAGAAGACCACGCTGGAGGCCAAGCTCCCGATGCTTGCGCGCGTGACCTATCAGAACAAGCTCGGCTCCATGGCGGAGAAGGCGGAGCGCGTCAAAGCCCTGGCCGCGTGGATGTGCGCGGAACTGCGGCGCCGGGACATGCCCTTGAACGATGACGCGGTCGGCGCTATCGCGGCCCTGGCCTACGCGGACCTGGTCTGCGAGACGGTCAAGGAGTTCCCGGAGCTGCAGGGCACCATGGGCGGCCATTATGCCCGGCACGACGGCCTCGACGAGCGCGCGGCCCTGGGCATCGAGGAATTCTACTTCCCGGTGGCGGCGAAGTCTCCGGTCCCGGTCACGCTGGAAGGCGCCGCAGCCTCCTTGTCGGGCAAGCTCGACAGCCTGGCCGGCAGCTTCGCGGCCGGAGTCGTGCCCACCGGCAGCGCGGATCCCTTCGGCCTGCGCCGGCAAGCCACGGGCTCTTTGCGCATCCTTCTGGAGAAGCAGCTTCCTCTGGACCTGGGCGCCGCGGTCGACGCGGCGTTGCAGAGCCTGCGGGGCCGCCTCAAGCTCGCGGCCGAGGACGAGCGCCGCATCGCCGCCGAGCTGCTCGATTTCATCTGGGTGCGGGCCCAGCACCTTTTCGAGGAACAGGGCTTCCGGGTCGATGAGATCCGCTCGGTGCGGGAAGGCGGCCTGCGCCACCTGCCCAATACCTATCTGCGCCTGAGCGCCATCCATGGCGTGCGGCAGAACCCGGAGTTCGAGCCGTTGGCCGCGGTGTTCAAGCGCGCGGCCAACATCCTCAAGCAGGCCGCTCTGCGCAAGGATGCGGTGCCCGAGAGCGGCCCGGAGCGCTCAGCCCTCAAGGAGCCGGCCGAGATCGCGCTGATGGATTCCCTGGACCGCGTCAGCGGCGAGATGGAGGAGCATCTGACGGCCGGGCGCTACGACCACTGCCTGCGCAGCGTGGTGAGTCTCAAGCCTCGGCTCGACGAATTCTTCGAGAAGGTCATGGTCATGGTCGACGACCCGGCTTTGAAGGCCGCGCGCCTGGCGCTGCTGGCGAGGCTGGTGCGGCTCATCAGGCGGGTCGCGGACCTCTCCGAGATCCAGGGTCCCGATAAGCAGGACCCCCACTAGCGAGGCAGACAGGCCTTGCCTGTCTGCCTCGCAACCGCCCCGCGCAGCGGGGCGGCTGCGCCCGATGCCCCGCATCGGGCGCTCTTCTGTTGGGCTGTCCTATGAGTCCTGCTACGGCAACCCGCGCTCGCAGGCCCGCAGTCCCTCCAGGTCGGCGACCAGCCGCTGCGCCGTCTCGTCGGAGCGGGCCTCTTCGCGCAGCGCTCTCTCGGCCACGGTCACCGCGGTCAGGAAGGCGAGCCTGGAGTAGTCCAGGTTCTCCTCCTGGGTGTCGTTCGCGTTGGCGAGTTCGATGAGGTAGGTCTTGAGCCAGGAGCCCCAGAAGCGGGTCCCCTGGTAGGAGGCCTTATCATCGTGCACGCGCCGCCGGAGCTCCGAGATCAGGGCGCGCAGCGCGCGGCCGCGCGGCGGGTCCTGGGACTGGGCCTGCTCGGCCAGGGCTTCCAGCCGGCGGGCCAGGGCCTCGCCGTGCTCTCCGTCCTGGAACAAGGGCAGGAGCCGCGCCAGGATGAGCCGCGCCTCGGGCTTGAGGTCGTCGACGGGCAGCAAGAGTTCGTCGACGGAGAGGTCCCTCTGGAAATCGGCCGCGGTCGCGCTGGAGGCCTCGGGGTCCCAGACTTCGTCTTCGGGCAGTGCGGCCATGGCGAGCGTGGCCGAGGAGACGGCGCCGTCCCGGCTCCAGGCCAGGCGCAGGATGGGGATGCAGTCGGCCGGCGGCCAGCCGGCGTCCGCTACGGCGCGGTGCAGGAAGAACGCCGACTGGTGCAGCCCGTCGCAGGCGGGCTCGGCGTCCCGGGCCTCGGCCTGGCAGCCCACGACCGAGACCTCGGGCTGCGGCAGGACGCGGCCGTCGCGCAAGGCTTTGACGACGCGGGCGTTGACGAGGTCGGCGTAGAGGACCGTGCCGTCCGGCAGGAGCTTGCGCGCGAGGCTGTGGTAAGGATAGGGTGCGCGGGCCTGCCTGCCCAGCCAGCGCGCGGCCGGCCCATAGAGCAGGAAGTAGTCCGAGGAGAGCATGGGGATGTCGTAGCCGGCGGGCTGGGCGACCACGCGGCCGTGGACTTCGCGGTAGTCGCGCTCCAGACCGCAGGCGTCCGCCCGGGCCGCGGCGAAGAGGTAGTCGAGGCGTTCTTCGGAGCGGTCCTCGTAGCAGCCTTCGGCCTTCTTCTCCGGCAAGGTGGAGAAGACGCCGCAGGCCGGGGCGAGCCCCGGGGCGGGCATGAGCGCCTCGGCGAAGCGGCCGCCGTAGCAGGTGAGGAACTGGCCTTTGACGGTCTTGCCCGCGCGGCGGGCCGAGGTCACGGCGTCGGTCAGGTCTTCGAGCCCTATCCAGCGGTCTTCCCCCTTCTGGTCCGTGCCCAGCCAGACGCCTTCGGGCCAACCGTGGCCCGTGAACAGGAGCCGGATGGTCTTCTGGGGCCTGGCGGCGAGGCCCTTGAGTGCGTCGGCGGCTCCGAGGGGGTCGGAGTAGGGGTTCTTCGTGGAGGAGCGGTGGGTGGCCGTGGAGGGCGCCGGCGCGAAGAGGGCGAGGCGGTCTTTGGGCACGCCCTCGGAGACGGCGCGCAGGTTCTCGAGGCCGAAGTCGTCGGAGGAGTCCTGTCCCGGGCCGACCAGGCCGAAGACGAACTCATCCGGCTTGGGGCGCTGGCAGGCCGGGAGATGGAAGGCCGCCGGCGACTTGGGGGATTTGGTCTTGGCTTCTGATGCCGGGGCGCATAGGAATGCCAGCGTGGCGGTCAGGAAGAAACCAGCCCATGAAATCCGTCCACGGAAGCTTGTCATCCGCAGCAATTCTACTAAATGGTCAGGAAGGGACATGATGGGGATGGAACAATTCGCCTTCTGAATCGTATTCATATTGAGGGGCCGTGGTCGGTACGGAGGCAAGTCGCGGACTATTGACTTTCTATATCGAAAGAGGTATCCTATGGCTAGAAACTTCATTCAGGCGGCTCTTGGGGCTACTGGCCCGGTCGGGGGCGAGCAGATAACGCTCTTCATCCCGAGCAAGAACCGTGCGGGGGAGGCGATAGACCAGGAGCGCTGGGCGGATGAGGCTCTGGACTTGCTGGGGAGATTGTTCCGCGGAGCGACCGCTTTCCCCCCCGGCAAGGGTGTCTGGAGGGACGACGCGAAAGGCGGGGAGTTGTTGCGGGAGATCACCGTGATGGTCGTTTCGCATGCGCCTCGGACGCTGCTGAGTGATGGACTTGGGACGCTGCGGGAGTTCTTGCACCGTTTTGGGCGCGAGGCCGGCCAAGGCGAAGTGGGTGTCGTCATCGACGGCCGCTATTTCGGTGTCTCTGCGTATGACGAGTCGTAGGAGGCGATATGGCGGGAAAGAAATTGACTCCAGATGCGATCGCAAGAGCGCTGGGAGCGTCACGTGTGGTCCGGCTGAGCAGCCGGCGTTCGAAGGGGCCGCTGGACTGGTTCGCGCTGGCGCAGACTCTGCAGGGCCGGCTCGTCTCGCGCGGCGGGAGGCCGAGCGATCCTCATTGGGACACCAAGCGGCTGGTGCCTTTCAGCCGGGAGACCTGGGAGCGGCTATCGGATGAGGCGGAGGAATTGAGCGCGCACGGCCGCAAGGTGGGGCCGGCTCAGCTTGCGGCCATCTTCATCGAGGAGCGGCTGGCTTCGTGGAAGGGGCGTCAGCCGGGCGTGTAGACGCGTTTTAAAAATGGTTTGAGAGAGCCGGTGCGTCCTTTCTTGATGTCCTTGAGCCCCTGGCCGATGGCCTTGATGTAGGTTTTTTCGTGCTTGAGCACCAAGTCGGTCTCCCTAATGGGAACGATGGCGACGGCGGGGTGGCCGTGCTGGGTCACGATGGCGGGCTCTTGGGAGGAGACGACCATCCGGATGACCTTGTTGGTGTCGTTCTTTAGGGTGACGGTGTTTATGAATCTCATAGCTATATTCCTGGCTATTATTTTAAGCCGTCCCCTGGCTGCTGTCAAGGCCCATTCTGACAAGGTCGGGATGTGCGTGTCTCTGTCGTCCTACTATTTACATCCATTGGTCAGCTTGGCATAGTTTTCTGGACTCAGGTCAACCCGGAGAGGACGGCCCATACCGTTAGGCGTTCGCGGACGCCCGGCACAGAGGGACCTTCCCGATAACATGACCAACCGGGCTTCAAGTCAATGCGGCTCCGAGCGGTGAGCCGTTAATACTTAGTAGTGCCTCCCCCCGTCTGGTCCTTCGGGTTGGCCGAGCCAACACAATGATTTGTGCTAAAAAAGTTAGCCCCGATTGGTATTCCAAATATCGTGACGCCGCTCTTGCAGGCAGCCAGCAACTTCATATCGCTATCGTAGGTTTTGACATATGAGGTGCAACCAGCCATAGCGCCCAACCCGAGCAGTCCAACCAATGCAATCACTTTTGTCATGCGAATCTCCTCTATCCTGTCAATCTGGACCGTAATATGCCTTTTATACCCCTTGTGTCACGGGGGCGTCAAGCAATTCGCCGATTTGAGCCGGCCCCGCCGCCGTTCGCCGGGCAACGATCCATCACTTCACTGACGTTCCCGCGAAGACTAGGTCAATTTGATTTGTGCCTTTTCGGTGATTAGCGTCACCTGGCCAAGAAAAAGAAAAGCCCACCTTTCGGAGGGCTTCATTTGTGCTCCCGTCAAATCTCTGCGGGATTAAGACTCGAACCTTTTCTTTGGGCGACCCCGGCCGCTAGAAGCTTCCCCGCGCAATAGGCATCCGCCTGCCCACCCCGAAGGCCTTGGGCGAGATCTTGAGGCAGGGCGCGGCCTGGCGCCGCTTGTACTCGTTGCGGTCGATGCGGCGGATCACGTCGCGCACCAGGTCTCCCGAGTGCCCCCGCCGGGAGATCTCCCCCGCGCCCCGGCGCTCCTCGATGTAGGCTGTCAGCACCGCGTCGAGCGTCTCGTACTCCGGCAGGTCGTCCTGGTCCTTCTGGTCGGGCCGCAACTCCGCCGACGGCGGTTTGTCGATGGAGCTCTGCGGGATCACCTCAGCTTCGCGGTTGATCCAGCGCGCCAGATCGTAGACCGTGGTCTTGGGCACGTCCGCGATCACCGCCAAGCCCCCGCACATGTCGCCGTAGAGCGTGCAGTAGCCCACGGAAAGCTCGGACTTGTTGCCCGTGGACAGGACGATGCCCCCCTCCTTGTTGGACAAGGCCATCAGCAGGTTGCCCCGGATGCGCGCCTGGATGTTCTGCTCGGCCAGCCCCACTTCGCCGCCTCCGAACGGCTTGCCCAAGGTGCGCAGGTAGGCTTCGTAGGCCTCGGTGATGGGCAGCTTCAGGAACCGGATGCCCAGGCTTCGGGCCAAGGCCTCGGCGTCAGCCACGCTGCCCGGCGAGGAATACAGGGAAGGCATGGCCACGCCCGTCACCGCTCCCGGCCCCAGGGCCTTCACCGCCAGAGCGCAGACCACGGCCGAGTCGATGCCCCCGGAGAGGCCGATGAAGGCCTTGGGCATCCCGCATTTGCGCAGGTAGTCGCGGATGCCCAGCGCCAGGGCCGCCTCGACCTCGGCGATGTCGGAAAGGCCGTAGGCAGCGGCGGCCTCGGGCAAGGCGTCGGTGTCCACCACCACCAAGTCCTCGGCGAAGGACACGCCGCGCGCCGCCACCCGGCCGCGGCCGTCCAAGACCAGGCTGTGCCCGTCGAAGATGAGCTCGTCGTTGCCTCCCACCTGGTTGCAGTACAAGAACGGCTTGCCCGCGCGCCGGGCATGCGCGCGCAGGAGCTTCTCGCGCAGGGCGCTCTTGCCCCTCTCGAAAGGCGAGGCCGAGAGGTTGACCAGGATGTCGGCACCGGCGCGGACCTGCTCGGCCACCGGGTCCGTCCGGTAGAGGCGCCGCGACTCGCCGGGGGCCCGGCTCCAAGCATCCTCGCAGATCGTGATGCCGACGCGCAGCCCGCCGAAGCGCACCGGGGCGTTGGCTGAGGCAGGCTCGAAATAGCGGCGCTCGTCGAAGACGTCGTAGGTCGGCAGCAGAGTCTTGCCGCGCAGGGCCGCGACCTTGCCCCGGTGCAGCAGGGCGGCCGCGTTGAGGATGGGCTTGCCCACGGGGCGCGGGTTGCGCACCGCGGCGCCCACGACCAGCGCCATCTCGCCCGTGCCGCGCGCCAGGTCCTTGAGCGCGGCCTCGCCGGCGCGCAGAAAATCCCCGTCTTCCCAGAGGTCGAGCGCCGGGTAGCCGCCCAAAGACTGCTCCGGGAACACCACGAGCTGCGCGCCGGCGCGGCGCGCGCGGGCCGCGCCGTCGCGGATGCGGCGCAGGTTGCCCGGGATGTCTCCGACCGTGGTGTCGATCTGGGCGAGGGCGACGCGCATGCCGGGCCGCGCCTCAGGGATGGCGGTCTTGGGCGGCCTTGACCAAGAGCCCGCCGAAGACCTCCCCGGTCCCTATGAAGTTGTGCTCCAGCGCTTCGCGGACGTTGGCCCCCACCTCCGGATGCCCCAGCACGCAGACCTCGGCGATGGCTTCCATGGCCCAGGTCATCAGATCGCCGGGGTCAAGGTGGGCCTCCTGGCCGAGGTGCGCCATGGATTTGACCAGCTCGACAGCTGTCAGCACCAGGTCCTTCTCGATGAGGAGCATGCCGGACATGACTCCCCGGCAGACCCCCGTGATCATCAGATGCGGGTCCTGGCGCCGGGTCGTGTCGGCCACGGCCGCGATGATGATCTTCTTGGCGACCGCCGCGGCGGTCTCGGCGGCGGCCTCACCGGGGATCCCCTTGAGCCGGCCGGTGACGGTCTCGCGGGCCAGTTTTTCGAAATCCGGGCTGTCTGGAGCGGCCATGAGCGGATTATACAACAAAAGATTTGAGTTATAATGTCTCCCATGCCGCCAGAAGACCGGCCTCAGCGCAAGCACCAGCGCTTCCTCATCGACCTGCCGCTGACCCTCTGGGATCATTCACACCGCCTCCTCGACAGCCACGCCTTGGCCCACGACGTGACTCCGGCGGGCTTCGGCTTCGAGACGCGGACCGACCTTGGCCATGTCGCCTGGGTCTATTTTGAGCTGAGGCTCCCGGACGGGGAGAGCGTCTCCGGCGCCGCCCGCCTGGCATGGCGGCAGCGAGGCGATTGGGGAACCTGGGCCGGGGCCCAGATCGTCTCGCTATCCGCGCGCAACCGGCGCAAGGTGATGCGGATCATCCACGGCGACGGCTATGACTGGATGGGCTTGGCGAACCGGGCGGTCGTCGCCGGGGTCATCATCATCTTGGTCGTGGCGGTCCGGATGGCGCTGAGCCGAGACGCCGACCTCTGGATGGGATTCCCGTTCCTGGCGCTGGCGGCCTGCGCGGTCGCGGCGGCCTATTTCAACACCCGCTGAAAGCTAGAAGCCCTCTCGGCAGCGGGGGTCCATGGCGTCGAAGAGGAACAGCTTCGGGCCGGTGCTGCGCAGGGAGAAGCCCCAGCGCTCTTCGCCCCACAGCGGCGGGTTGGGCGTGTATGCCAGGAGGAACGGGCTGTCCTGGCCGCTCGGATCGTAGGCCAAGAAGCGTAGCAGCGCCGTTTCCGCCATGAGCTTGTTAGGCATCTCCACGCACTGCCCCACGAGCCTCTCGCCGTCGGCAAGGCGCAGACAACGGCGGAAGGTCGCGGAGACCTGAGAAGCCTCGACGAAGGCGAAGGCGTCGGTCAGGCCCCGCACCGACAGCCGCGCGCCGAAGTCCATCTTCATCTGGATCTGCTCAGGCCTGGGGTCCTGTCGGAGCAGAGGGTTGGGGTCGTCGTCGAGGGCGAAGATGAACGCGCCGCTCTTGATGTCCGAGACCGTCGCGGACTTGACCGGGTCGCCCAGTCTGGAGTAGGTCCCTTCGTTGACCTCATTGGGAAGGGGCAGGTATCTGGCCTGCGACCCTTCGATATTGAAGTCCGTCCTGACTTTGATGCCGATGATGGGCGATCCGACCGCGCTGCGCGGCCCTCTGAGCAGGGCCGCGCGCAGCTTGACGGGCCTGTTCTTCCGGCAAGCGCCGCCGTAGGTGGCCGAAGTCCGGGCCACCGTGAAGAGCCCCGAGCCCCGGCTGCCCACGACCAAGAAGCGGGTCCCCAAGTCGAGGGGAGACGTCTGGCGGGACTTGGTCGGTCCGGGGTCCTTGTCGAAGATGACCCACTGCCCAGCGGTCTCGTAGACCGGATAGATGCCCTTGGACCCGTAGGCCTCCTGAGCCCGACCGGGTGCGGCGCAGGCCAGCACCAGGGCGGTCAGCAAGGCGCGCATGCTTTTTAGGATACCAAAAAAGGGGGCTCAAGGCGGCAGGGAGAGGGAGCGCGGCGCATGAGGCTTGGCCTTGGCCGGCATCTGGGCCTCGCTCCAGCGTCCCAGGACCGTCCCACTGCGAGCGTCGAAGAGCCAGGCCCCGTCCCCCGGCGTGATCATGGCCACGCGCTTGCCGTCCGCGCTGTATTCCATATGCGTCCCGGTCCCGGGGTGGATGAGGCCCTCCGCGCGCCGCTCCCCGAAGAGGCGGTAGCCCCAGACCTCGCCTTCGTGCAGCATGAACCATACGTCGTCGCTGCGCCACCACCAGCGTTCTGCGTGCCACAGCCAGGTGGGTTCGTCGGGCGCGGTCCACGCCCACCAATTCTTGCCGGATTTCTTGAGCCAAAGCCAGCCGCCGTCGTGCTGCAGGCCCCAGGCCGTCCCCTCATGGTAGGCGGGTTCGGGCCCGGAGTGCCAATGCGGACCGATCTTACGGCAGTCCGCGGCCGCCCCTGCCGGAGGCCGCACATCCTCGAGAGCCGTGGCCTCCGCGGGAGACTGGATCACGGGTCTGCCGTCGGGGCCCGTCCTGGGTGTGTCGCGGGCCAGGCGGCTGAAGTCCGGCGCTTGGCCCGCGGTCTTCGGGGGCCGGATGGCGTTGATGCCCAGGACCTTGGACAGCAGCACGGGGCGCAGCCGCGGCGGCTTGATGCTCATGGTCTTGCGCGCGATCTTGGCTTTCGGCTTAGCCTTCGGTTTGGGCCCAGCCTTGAGCTTGTGCGCACCCTTGGCCCTGAGATCGGCGCGCGGGAGCGCGGCGCGCCTGGTCGAGTCGCTCAGCGCGTGCCGCGACTGACGGCTGGAGGCGCGCGGAGCCCCCGTCAGCGCTGGCGCGGAGGCCCGAGCAGCGCGTATGCGGCGCAGCAGGTCTGCCATCCGGCGCGAGAGCTTGTCCGGCGAGAAGGTCTGGGCGGCATTCTCTTGGGGCCTGAAGACCTGCCCCGCCGGCCCTGCAGCTCTCAAGGACCGCCCGTTCGGGAAAGCATCGGCCTGCTTCAGCGGCGCTGACGCCCGCGGGCCGCCGTCCTTGGAAACGCGGCGGTAGGTGGCCGGGAGATCCTGTGCGACGGGCACGGCCGCCGTCTCTCGCTTCGTCACTCCCCAATAGGCGCGCCAGGGCGCCTGGATCAGTTCCCCTCCGGCCGGAGCCGCGCGCCAGGGCCCGTCGGCGACCGCGTCGCGGACCGGCTCGCCCGCCGGATCGGATCGCGTCCGGGCCTCGTCCGACGCCTCGTCGGAGGTCGGGTCCTCGGCCTCATCGCTGGGCTCGGTCCGTCCTGGGGGAGCTGACGCGGCGGCTGTCGGGCCCTCTGCCGAGGATGCGGAGTCGGGCGTCTGCGCGGCGATGACCGGGCCCAGCCGGGGGATGTCCTGCGCCGGCCAGAACAGGGCAGCCGCCACGGCGCCGAGGCAGGCGACGCAAACCGAGGACCTGGTGAGGCGAGAGATGTGTCGCAGCATGATGGCATGGAGATTTTGACGCGCTCTCCCGGGTCCCGGCAGGGTCCGAGGTCCCAGGAGGACTTGGGTCTCCCGGCCCCCGATCCGGGCCGCGGGCCTGGCGAAGACTTGAAGATGTAACAGGGCGGCCGTATACTGAGTCCGCCATGGAGCCTTACCATATCTGGCGGGAGGAGTACCGTCGCGAGGTGGAGAAGGTCCTCGATGAGATGCGCGCCGGCAAGGATGAGGCCTCGCCCGGCCCCGTTGTGATAGACTTGGTCGACGGGATCATCCCCCCCTCCAAGGTGCACAAAGAGCTGCAAGCGGCCTTGGCCGACGCCGCGTCCCTACGGAGGCGGGTCGAGGAGATGACCTCCGGGCTCGAAGCCAAGTCCCGTGAGCTGGAAGCGGAGCTGCGCCGCCGCGGCCGCCTCAAGGATCTCGCCATCAAGCTCCATCTCCAGGTGGACGCCCTCGAGCGCGAAGCCGAGGAGGCGCGTCATGGGGCGCAGGAATGCGGAGACGAATCCCGGCGGTCCGCCGAGGCCGCTCAGCAGGCGCAAACCCGGCTCCAGGAGGCCCTGCAAGAGCTGGAGGCCGAGCGGCAGCGCACCCGGCAGGCCCAGGTCCGGGCCGCCTCCTTCCAGAGCGGCATCGACGATCTGCAGATGCAGCTCGACGCCAAGGGTCGCGAGCTCAGCACCCTGCAGGCGCGCGCCGACGTCGCGGAGCAGGACTTCCGGGAGCGCCTGCAGCGTTTCGAGGCCAGGGGCATAGAGCTCGAGGGCGGGCTCGAAGAGGCGCGCCGGAGGGCCGCCGGGGTCGACGCCCTGGAAACGGGCTACCGGCGTCAGCTCCAGGAGGCCCGGCAGGCCCAGGACAGCTTGGAGGCACGCCTGGAAGCCGCGCTCAGGCAGAACGACGAATTGCGCCAGCAGGCCACCCAGACCCGTCGCGAGGCCCTGAAGCTCGAGGACGAGGCGGCGCAGCGAGCCCTCGATGAGGGGCGCGCGCTGCAGGCGGCCGGGCTGCGCCAGCAACAGGAGACGGAGCGGGCCCAGCGTGAGTCCGCGGCGCGCCGGGCCGAGGCCGAAGAGCTGATGGCCGAGGCGCAGCGCCGCGAGGCGGCCGCCGAGAAGTCGCTGCTCGATGCCGATCAGGTCAAGGCCGCGTCCGCGGAGGTCGCCAAGGCCCTGTGCCGCGAGAGTGAGCGTCTGCGCGACGAAGCCATGGGCGGGAAGGAGCGGCTGCGGGCCGAGTGCGAGGCTGGGCGAGCCCAGGCCGAGGCGGAGGTGCGGACGGAATTGGAGAGCCTGCGCCTCCGGCTGCGCCAGCTCACCGAGTCCCAGGCCGCGGCCGAGACCGAGCGAGAGCAACTGCGCGCGGAGCTCGTCAAGCAGAGGCAGGAAGGCGTCGAGAAGCAGGACCGCATCGCTAGCCTGCTCAAGCAACTTGAGGAGACCGCCAGCCCGATGGCGCCACCCGCCTTGTCTGCGCCGCCCGCGGCAGCCGTGGCGGTTCCCCACGCCACGGGCGGTCAAGACAGCGCCGCTGCCGCGTCGCCGCGGCGCGGGCTGCGGGCTTGGATCTTGCTTGGTGCTGCGGCGTTGATCCTGTTTTCGGGGTGGTGGTTCGGAAAGCCCTTGGGAACTGCCGGGCGGGACTATCCCCTTCCTTTCGCCCGGCCCGGGGCCTTGGCATGGCAGGGAGACATGCTGTGGGTCGCAGACCCGCAAGCCCAGGCGCTGCATAGATTCAAGCTGGAATCGGGCCGCCTGCGTGAGGATCGCAGTTTCCCCCTCCCCGGATCGCGCGTCGCCGGCTTGGCCGTGGCCGGGGGCGCGCTCTACGTGGCCGACGCGGGAGCTAATGAGATCCAGAAGCGCCGGGTCGACGATGCCCTCACTTTGGATAAGTCTTGGCCCGTGGCGGCCCAGGACATCTCGGCTTTGGCCAGCGACGGCAAGAGCCTGTTCGCGGCCTTCTCCAAGCCGGGGCGCATCCGACAGTATGCGCTCGATGAGAACCTTTCCTTCGTCAACACTTTCTTCGGCCCTCCGAACCCGGTGGGCATGGCCGTAGAAGGCGGCGCGCTCTGGACGGCGGATGGGGACTCCCGTCTGCTCCTGCGCTACAGCGTGGACTCGGCGCTGAGCCTCAGGGAGACCCGGGCCGTGCCGGGCCTCGGACCAGGCGCCCTGTCCGGCTTTGCGCTGCGCCGTCGCGCCGTCTGGTTCGTCCAGGACGGCCGGGCCCTGGTCCTGGAGCGGCCGCTGGCCATGCTGGAAGACCGCGCCCTGACGGATATCCCCGCCGAGGCTCCAGCCGCTCCACCCTCTCCCGCCCCAGGACCCTGATCGGCACTCCTTATCGGTTACGGTTATTTCCCTATTAAGGTCTTGGCTGACCCGCCGGAATTTGATATCATCATTGGCCTCAGAGGGACCGACAGTCCCGATTTGGCGTCAATCCAGAAGGAGTCAGGGAGGATAAGCACAGCGGATGATCAACGTATCCATGAAAGCCATGTTGGAAGCCGGAGTCCACTTCGGCCATCAGACCCGGCGCTGGAACCCCAAGATGGGCCGTTTCATCTTCGGCGAGCGCAACAGCATCCACATCATCGACCTGCAGAAGACGGTCAAGGAACTCAAGAAAGTCTACGCGTGGGTGCGCGACCAGGCGGCGGCGGGGAAGTCCTTCCTGTTCGTCGGCACCAAGAAGCAGGCGCAGGAGATCCTGCGCGCCGAGGCTCAGCGCTGCGGCGCGGCGTACGTCTCCGACAAGTGGCTGGGCGGCACGCTCACCAACTTCATGACCATCCGCAAGTCCATCAAGCGGCTCGAGGAGCTCGAGAAATGGCAGTCCGACGGCATCCTGGCGGTCATGCCCAAGAAGGACGCGGCCCGCGCCGGCAAGGAGATGGCGAAGATGCAGAAGGTCCTGACCGGCATCCGCGCCCTGGCCCGCCTGCCCGACGTCATGTTCGTGGTGGACCCCGTTGAGGAGGACCTCGCGGTCGCCGAGGCCCGGCGCCTGAACATCCCCATCGTGGCGGTCTGCGACACGGACTGCGATCCGGACCTCATCGACCACCCCATCCCGGGTAACGACGACGCGGCCCGCTCCATCAAGCTCTTCTGCGGCCTCATCGCCGACGCCGTGGCCGAGGGTACGGCGGCCTACGCCGCCGCCCAGACGGCCGCGTCTATGAGCGAGGCCGAGGCGGCGATGCTCGCCGCGGAGGGCGCGGCCGCGGAGGGCGGCGCCGCACCCGAGGGCGGTGTGGCCGCCGCTCCGGCCGAGGAACCCGTCGAGGAAGGCTTGGCGGCCTGGGAGAAGGAGATGCGCCCCGCCGCGGCCAAGGCTAAGCCCAAGCCCAAGGGCCGCACCAAGACTCGGGTCATGACCGAGATCGTGGAGGAACTGGAATGATCACCATGACCCCCGAAGAGATGAGCCGGCTGATCCGGGATCTGCGCGAGAAGACGGGCGCGGGCATGACGGCCTGCAAGAAAGCCCTGGAGGCCGCCGACTGGAAGCTCGACGCGGCCTTGACCGCACTGCGCAAGCAGGGGCAGGCCGACATGGCCAAGCGCTCCGCGCGAGCGACCAAGGAAGGCGCCGTGGCCCACAAGGTGCTGGGCAAGAGCGGAGCCATCATCGAACTCAACTGCGAGACGGATTTCGTCGCGCGCACGGATGAGTTCAAAGCCCTGGCCCAGTCCCTGGCCGACAAGGCCTGCGCGGGAGAGATCAAGCAGCCCTCCGACGCCGCGCCCTTGGTCGAGGCCGTGCAGGCCAAGATGCGGGAGAACATGACTTTGCGGCGGCTGGAGCGCTTCAGCCTGTCAGGCGAAGGCGTCGTCGCCGGCTACATCCACCTCGGCGCCAAGAACGGCGCCCTCATCGAGATCGCGACGCCGGACGCGGCGGTGGCCGCGAACCCGGCCGTGGCCGAGCTCGCCAAGGAGCTCCTCCTGCAGATCGTGGGCTTCAACGCCAAGTATCTGCGGCGCGAGGAAGTCCCGGCCGAGGAGATCGCCAAGGAGAAGGAGATCCATACGGAGACGCTGCGCAAGGAGGGCAAGCCCGAGGCCGCGATCCCCAAGATCGTGGAGGGCAAGATCAACAAGCTCTTCTACCAGACCTTCTGCCTGCTTGAGCAGATGAGCGCGCGGGACGGCAAGACCCCGATCGCGAGCATCATCAAGGACGCCTCGGCCAAGGCCGGCGGCGAGCTCAAGGTCGTCCGCTTCGCCCGCTACACGCTCGGCGGATAATGCCCAAGACCCGGCGAGTCCTGCTCAAGCTCTCGGGGGAATCCCTGGGCGGACGGGCCACGCGCGGCATCGACTCGGAGTCCTTGCTGCGCATCGCGGCCCAGGTCAAGCGCGCCTGGTCCCAGGGCATCCAGATCGGCGTGGTGGTGGGCGGCGGCAACATCTGGCGCGGCGCCCTGGACCGGGGCCACGCCATCGGCCGCGTCACGGCCGACTACATGGGGATGCTCGCCACCGTCATCAACGCGCTGGCCCTGCAGGACGCCCTGGAGGACCTGGGCGTGCAGACCCGGGTGCAGACCGCCATCGAGATCTCCAAGCTCGCCGAGGCCTACATCCGCCGGCGAGCCATCCGGCATCTGGAGAAGGGGCGCGTGGTCATCTTCGCGGGCGGGACGGGCAACCCTTACTTCACCACGGACACGGCTGCGGCCCTGCGCGCGGTGGAGATCGAGGCGGACGTGCTCCTCAAGGCGACGCAGGTCGATGGGGTCTACGATGACGACCCCCGGACCAACCCCAAGGCCAAGCGGCTGGTGCGCGTCACCTTCATGGAGGCCATCCGGCGCCGGCTGCGCGTCATGGACGCGACGGCGCTGACGCTGTGCATGGAGAACCGCATGCCGATCGCGGTCTTCGACGTGGCCGTCCCGGGCAACATCGCCCAGGCGGCGGCCGGCAAGAAAGTCGGAACCTGGATAACGGAGTAAGACCATGCCGATCACCGAAGCGATCAACGGAGTCGTGGGCAAGATGGAAGAGGCCATGAAGGAGCGCATCACCCGGCTGAGCCGGGACTTCTCGGCCCTGCGCACCGGCCGCGCCAACCCGATGCTCCTGGAGGGCGTCAAGGTCGAGTACTACGGCCAGATGGTGCCCTTGAAGCAGGTGGCCGCGGTCTCGGTGCCCGAGGCGCGTACCATGGAAGTCCGGCCCTGGGACCCCACGGTCCTCAAGGCCCTGGAGAAGGCGCTTTCCCAGGCGGACTTGGGCAGCGCGCCCCAGAACGACGGCAAGCTCATCCGGATCAACCTGCCCCAGATGAACGAAGACCGGCGCAAGGAAATGGTCAAGGTCGTCAAGAAGATGGGCGAGGAATCCAAGGTCGGACTGCGCGGCGACCGCCACGAGGCGCTGGAGAAGCTCAAGAAGGCGCAGAAGGCCAAGGAGATGAGCGAGGACGACCTCAAGCTCATGGAAGCCAAGGTCCAGAAGTCCATCGACGCGTTCTCCAAGCAGGTCGACGAGGTCGTCGCCGGCAAGGAAAAGGAAATCACGACGGTCTAGCGCCGTCCCCGGGCGAGCGCTCCCGAAGGGAGCGCTCGCAACCGGCGACCGAAGGTCGCCGGAGCTGTTTGATAAGGAACTCCTTGAAGACCACATCGGCCTCGTCTCTCGACCGCTCCCGCCTGCCCCGGCACCTGGCCATCATCATGGACGGCAACGGCCGTTGGGCCAAGGCCAAGGGCCTGCCCCGGCTGGCCGGGCACAAGGCCGGGGTGGATACCGTACGCGAGATGGTCAAGGCCTGCTCCGAACTGAAGATCCCGATCTTGACGCTCTACGCTTTCTCCACCGAGAACTGGGCGCGGCCCCAGGACGAGGTCACGGACCTCATGGGGCTGCTGGCCTTCGCCTTGCGCCGAGAAGCCGACATGCTGCACAAGAACGACGTGCGCCTCAGCGCCATCGGCCACCTTGAGGGCCTGCCCCAGAGCGTGCGCTCCGAGCTCGAACGCGCCATTGAGCGGCTCAAGGACAACACGGGCCTGCACTTGAACCTGGCCCTGAACTACGGGGCGCGCCAGGAGATCGTTGACGCCGTCAACCGCCTCATCGCCGAGGGCCGCAAGTCCATCAGCGCTGAGGAGCTCTCCGGCGCGCTTTACACGGCCGGCATCCCCGACCCGGATCTCGTCATCCGGACTTCGGGCGAGATGCGGGTGTCTAATTTCATGCTCTGGCAGATCGCTTACTCCGAGCTCTATGTGACCCCGGTCTTCTGGCCCGACTTCAGCCGCGAGCATCTTTACGCGGCCTTGGCTGAGTACCAGCGCCGGGAGCGGCGGTTCGGGAGGCTCTGAGTGCTGCTGCCGCGGGTCCTGACGGCCGCGGTCGGCATCCCGCTGCTGCTCTATCTCATCCACGCGGGCGGCCTCGCCTGGGCGGGCTTCACCGCCGCCGTCTGCATCCTGTGCGTCTATGAATACGGGCTCATCCTGGCCGCGGGCGGGCGGCCGGTGCAGCGCTGGGTGCTGCTCTTGTGCGCAGCGGCCCTGGCGCTCAGCGTGGCTTTGGGCGGGCCGAGCCAGGCCGTCCTGACCGCGGTGACGGCCGCCATCCTCCTGCGCGAGATGTTCAGCCGGGTGCACTCTTTGGAGCGGCTCGCCTTCACGCTCCTCGGCGCGCTGCTCCTGGGCTGGATGCCGGCGCATCTGGCCCTCATCCGCGACTTGCGGCCGGACGGGGAGAAGCTGACCTACATGCTTTTTGCGACGGTCTGGCTCATGGACACCGCGGCCTACTTCGGAGGCCATGCCTTCGGCCGCCACAAGTTGGCCCTGGGCCTGAGCCCGAAGAAGACCTGGGAAGGGGCCGTGGCGGGCTTCATCTTCGCCGTGGGCGCGATGTATCTGCTGCAGCGTCTGCTGGCTCCGGCGGGCTTGGGTCCGCGCGGGGCCCTGGCCATGGGCGCGCTCATCGGCGTCTGCGGCCAGCTCTCGGACCTGGCCGAGTCCTTGGTCAAGCGCGCCGTCGGGGCCAAGGACTCCGGCAATCTGCTTCCCGGCCACGGCGGGGTCATGGACCGGTTCGACTCCTTCATCCTGGCCGCCCCGGCCGTCTACTACTTCCTGACGCTCAAGTAGGCCGTTTCTCCCCCACTGGCGGTCTCCCTCTCCCGCGTCTTGCGCCACGGCTTGCGGTAGGGCCGGGCCTCCCGGACTCGGCCAAGCGGGCCCGGTAGCAAGATGGGTTCGTAGCCCAGGGCTGCGAAGATCGCAGAGATGGTGCTCCAGTTGAAGTCCGCCCCAGCCTCGATGCGGGAGAGCCGGGCTTGGGTGATGCCGGCCTTGTGCGCAAGCTGGCCCTGGGTGAGATGCTGGCGGATCCTCAGATACCACAGCTGTCGGCCCAAGGTCCAGGCTGCCCAAGGTCCGATGGAAGAATCAAAATTCCGATTGATTAACTCAAAAGGTTCAGGCGCCTCGAGGGCTTTCCGCAGCTCTGCAAGGATCTCTGATTGGCTCAGTCCCATAAGATTATGTCCTCGACGATATTATCACCCGTTGCGCACCGAGTGTTTATGTCCTGCAGAATATAATCACTTTCACAGTGGAAGTGATTATATCGGGGACGACATATCGGGTGTCCACTCCCTACTAAATATACGAGCTGGGCCTGAAAAAGTTCCAGGCCTTCGGGTGGCTCAGGGCTTGAGGAAGGTCCCCTTGCCGCCGGTCCCGAGGACCGCCTGGCAGAGGTTCCGGCCGTCCTTGGCGCAGCGCAGGATGCGCGCGGAGCCGGCGCGGCCGTGGCTGAGCAAGGCGAAGAGCTTCTCCACCTTCTTGCGCATGCCTCCGGTGACGTCCGGGGCGTGGGAGCCGCGGATTACGCCGAAGAGCTCCTTGATGTTGGCGCGGCTGATGGCGGGGATGGTCTTACCGTCGTGCCCAAGGACCCCGTCGGTGTCCGAGACCATCACGATGCGGTCGAAGTGGATGCGGCGGCTCAGGGCTTCCAGCAGGGCTTCGGTGGAGGCGATGGTAAAGCCCCTCTTGGAATCGAGGATGACGTCGCCGTGCAGGACGGGGACCTGTCCTGCTTCCAAGAGCGCCTGGATGCTGGATATGTCGAGGCGGCGCACGGCTCCGCTTGCGGCCCGAGCTACGGCGAAAGGCGAGACGGTGACGGGGTAGAGTCCCCCCCGGTAGCAGTGCTTCAGGAAAAGCTGGTTCATGTGCGTCATGGACTCGCGGATCTTGTAGAGGCCTTCCCAGCCGTGCCTGGGATGCACGCCCGCGACCGCGCCGTACTTCTTGGCCAGGATGTGTCCGTAGGAGCCGGCCCCGTGGCCAAGGACCAGTCGGATGGGCCGGCCCTTGCGCGCGGAGGCGTCCATGGCTTTGCGGATGGCACGGGCGGCCGCGGCGATGCGGGCGCCGTTGAGGCTGTCCGTGACGGTCTTGTCCGTGATGAACGAGCCGCCGAGCTTGACGAAGACGCTAACAGGCTTCAAAGATGACCTCCTGATCCTTGACCCTCACCATGGCGCCGTCTTTGAGCGCCGAGAGGTCGATGCTGTCGACGGTGGGGATGGAGCCGATGATGGCGCCGACGGCCACGATGGTGTCGCACTCGGAGAGGATCATGGCCGCCGGGGCTTTGCCGGTCTTGCGCAGGGCGTAGAGGATGTAGGAGCCGACCGTGCTGCCCTTGGCGCGCGGGAAGACCAAAATTCGGCCTTTGACGCATTTGCCGTCGAGGGGATGCCCGGCTTCGCGGTAAACACCGGTCTTGGGGTCGAGGTGGCCGAAGAGGCCCAGCGGAGCGTCGGACTTGAGCACCTTCCCCGCGCCGGTGCCGCTGAAGATGAGGCGGCCTTTCAGCCCTCTTCTAGGCATCGGGTGCCTCCTTCCAGAAGCCTCTGAGCGCGGCCTCGACGTTCTGCTCCAAGGAGCCGAAGTACACGCCGGCCCCATGATGGGACGGCAGATAGAAGGCCGCCTTGGCGGAATCCGTGGCCACGGTATGGATGCCGAGCTCCTGGAGCGGCGCCACCACGATGCAGGTGTCCGCCACCAAGGTCGCGCCGCAGCGCCCCAGAGCCGCGGCCACGCCGGTCTCCCCGGCGTGCTTGCGCACGTCCTCGGCCACGAATATCCAGAAAGGGACCTTGGCCTTGCGCCAATTCAGGAGCCTCAAGATGCGAGTCAGGTCCTCGGGCGAAGCGTGCGGACAGCCCACCGCCACCACGTCGAGCTTGCCCTTGCCGCAGTTCAAGGCCCGGCGCCCCTCGTCGAGACTGTCGACCACGCTCTTCTGTTTCGCGGCCTTGGCCAGCTTGGAGCCCTGCGCCGCCGCCTCCGGAGTCACGCAGTCCAGATGATATAAGCCCACCGAGCCCGAGGCGGCCATGCCCGCGCCCAAAGCCTTGAGCCAGGTCAAACGCTCAGGCCCGGCCGGCGGCGTCGTGCCCGTGAGGAACGGGACGCCCCCGTTCTTGTCCGACGAGACCAGACGCCCTACAAGATAGCCCAATGCCCCCGCATCCGCGGCCGCGGGAACCAGGCATCTCACCTCGATGACGCGGGTGGGCAGACGCCCTTCGTCCGTGTGCAGGGTGTGCCGAGGCGTCAGCCCGGTCAAAGCCGCGGCGATGGCGGAAGGCCCCCCCTCGCGGTTGGTGCGCGCGCCCAGCACGGAGTTGGCGAAGCAGACGGCCGAAGACTCGGCCCAAGCCACATGCTCCCCGAGCTTGGGAGTCACTCCCACATGGTACGGCGTGCAGGTCAACGATGGCCTGATGCCCAGCCCTTCCAAAGCCTTGATCACGCGCTCCTGCTTGCGCACGTATGCGGCGGAGAATCCCAGGCTCTTCCAAATCCGGCGGTCCGAGCCGCCCGGGTTCATGGTGGCGGGAACCACGGCTTTGGAGCCCATCGCCGCCCACTCCTCGAGGAAGGCCAGCCCGTGCTCGCCGATGTTCCCGTAGCTGACGCCCGAGACCTGCACCGAGCCGACCGGGACCATGTCCCGGGCGCCGTGGATGCGGCCCAAGGCCTCCAGGATCTCCATGGCCTTGGCCGCGCCCTTGCCTTTCTTCATTCCGCAACTTTCTGGAAGAGCGACAAGTCGCCGGACTTCACCGTGGCGTCGAGGCCCAGCTTCGCGCTGCGGCTCTTGCCCCCCTCCACGTGCCGCGCCGAGGGGTCCAAGGAGCTGGCCGGCTGGTCCTTGAGGATGAGAGTGTCGGTGTCGGCCTGGAAGCGCGTGGCCAAGGCCCACTCCACCTCGGCCGGGTCCGAGATGTCCACGTCTTCGTCCACCACGACGCAATGCTTCAGCGAGCGGTGGGCGCGGAAGGCCGATTCCAGGGCCTTAGGGCCGTCCTCGGCGCGCTCCTTGGATATCCTCACCGCGGCGTGCAGCCAGGAGCAGCCTCCCGGCGTGATGCGCACGTCCACACAGCGGCAGACCTTATTGACCTCGCGGTAGATGTCGAGCTCCTTGGGGATGCCCATCAAGGTCTTATGGTCGAGCTTCCCCGGGACGATGGCGTAGTGGATGGGGTCTTTCCTGCACGCCACCCGCGTGATCTCGAAGACCGGCTGCTGGCGTACGAAATCCATTGTGCCAGTGATGTCCACGAACGGCCCCTCGGGCCCGCGGTCGCCCGTGAAGCGGCCCTCGATGACCATCTCGCAGTCATCGGGGACCTCCAGGTCCACGGTCTTGCAGCGCGACAAGCGCACCGGGCCGAGGTTCGCGGCCAGGTCCAACTCGCTGACGTCCGGGGCCGGGGACAGCGCCGCGGCGAAGAGCACGTGCATGGGAGCGCTGACGCAGATGGCGGCCTCGGCCTTGCCGCCCAGGCGCTTGAGCGCGGTGTCCGTGCCGCGGTTCTCCACCACGCGCACCGTGCCGCGCGAAGGCTCGGACATCATGAGCCGGTGGTAGGAGGCGTTGACGCCCAGCTCCGGGTCTTTGACGATCCAGACCCCGGCGGTCAGGTAAGGCCCGCCGTCGCCCTTGTAGTAGGTGAGGAAAGGGAGCTTCCCCCAGTCCTTGCGGGGAACTTCCACCTCGCCGTAGACCTCGCCGGTGCTCGCGGCTTTCGCCCCTTTCTCCAGGAGGCTGTCCAGCTCGAAGAGGAACTTCTCCGGGGCGACGCCCAAGCGGCGGGCCAGCGTGTCCCGGTCCGGAAGGATGTTGGCCAGGACCTGGGAGCCGCCCGCATCAGCGAGGAGGACCGGCTTCGGCTCGGCCTTGCGGATGAGCGCCGAGGCTTCCAGGAAGAGCTTCGCCTTCTTCCTGACCGGGCTCAACTTCGCCGCGATGGAGCGCAGGTCCAGGCTCATCGCTGCCCCCAGCGGCGCATCAGCTTGTTCTCCACGCCCAGCAGGTCCAGGATCTTCGCCACGAAGAAATCCGTCATGTCGTCGACGGTCTTGGGGCCGTGGTAGTATGCGGCGCAGGGCGGCATGATGATCGCCCCGCCGCGCTTGAGGGCCGCCATGTTCTCTATCGCGGCCAGAGAGAGCGGAGTCTCCCGGGGCACCACGACGAGCTTGCGGCCCGTGCGCAGCATGCCGTCGGCGGCGCGGACCAGCAGGTTTTGGGCGTAGCCCGAGGCCATGGCGGAGAGGGACTTGACCGAGCAGGGGGCCACGACCATGGCGTCGACCAAAAAGGATGTGCTGTTGAGCGGCGAGGCCGAGTCGTCCTCCGCGTGCACGACCGCGCCCTTGGGGAAGCGGAAATCCTTGCCGACCTCGTGTCGGATGACTTCCCGGGCCGCGTCGGTCACGATGACGTGCACCTCTCGGCCCGCGGTCAGGAGCTCCTCCACGGTGCGTATCCCTATGATGACCCCGGAGGCCCCGGAGATCCCGACCACGAACCGTTCAGTCTTCTTCATGGTCGCTCACCTCCGTCAGGAACGTGGCGGCCGCGCCGGCGGCCTTGAGGGCGCGCTGCGCGCGCTTGGCGCAGAGCGGGTCGTCCGTGAGGGCCGCCATGCACCCCCCGCGCCCCGCGCCGCTGAGCTTGGCGCCCAGCGCGCCCGCGGACCGGGCCGCGCCGACCAAGGCGTCGAGCTCGGGCGAGGACACCCCGAGGCTTATGAGCAGCTCCTGATTGCGGTCCATGAGCCGGCCGAGCTCGCTCCAGCGGCCGGCCTGGAACGCCTCGGCGCCCGGCCCGGCGAGACGGCCGATGTCCTTGAACAGCGCGTCGTAGCGGGCCGGGTTCGTGCCGCGGGCCCGGGCCACCTCGGCCACGATCTCCGCGGTGCGATGCCTTTTGCCCGTATGCCCGACGACCAAGAAGCCGCGGGTCCGGGGCGCGGAGAGGAACCGGGCCGGAGTCCCCTTCCTGAACAGGATCGGCCGCCCCAGCGCGATGACGGTGTTGTCTATGCCGCTGGGCTTGCCGTGGTGGAGCTTCTCTATCTCATAGACCAGCTCGGAGAGGACCTGCGGGGTGTAAGGGACGCGGAAATAGCGGAAGATGGCCCGGAAGGCGGCGGCCGTGACCGCGGTCCCGCTGCCCAGCCCGCAGCCCGAAGGGATCTCCGAGCGCACCGAGAGCTTCCAGCCCCGGGTGGGGACCACGGGAAAGCGCCTGACCGCGGCCTGGATGATGCGGGAGAAGGACTCGGCCTCGGGCGGGGGCGCGGACATGCCATCCCAGCGGATGTCGTAATCCGTCAGCTCGACGGCCACCGCCTGGCTCGGGGCCGCCTGGCAGACCTTGGCTTGGGCCCTGGGATCTTTCAGGGGCACGGCCAGGGCGGCCTCGCCGTAGACCACGGCGTGCTCCCCCAGGAGGATGAGTTTCGAGGCGGCTTCCGCGGATTCGCAGCGCAAAGGCTATTGGCCGTCGTTCTCCGGGGTGTCCTGCTTGTGGGCGATCATCTTCTTGAGGATCTCCTTGGCCCGGTCGAAGCGGATGCGGCCTTCCTGTATCATCTGGTTGGCGACCGCGATGGCCATATCCCCGATGGCGCCGGCGGAATAGGCGACATTGCGGGCGTGGAGGGTCATGTGCCCCTCCTGGATGCCTTCCGTCACCAGAGCCTTCAGAGCGGCCAGGTTCTGCACCAGCCCCACCGTGGCCACGACCTCGGCCAGCTCGCGGCGCGAAGGCATGCCCATCAAGCGCAGCAGGAGCTCCACGCCGGTGTGCAGCTTCGACACCCCGCCCACCACTCCCACGGCGATAGGCAGCTCGATCTCGCCGATGAGCTTGCCGTCCTCGAGGCGGTACTTGGAGAGCGACCGGTAGCGGCCGGTCTTGGCCGCATAGGCGTGCGCGCCCGCTTCCACGGCCCGCCAGTCGTTGCCGGTGGCGATGAGCACCGCGTCGATGCCGTTCATGATGCCCTTGTTGTGAGTGGCGGCCCGATAGGGGTCCGCGTCGGCGAAATGGTAGGCCTTGACGATGCGCTCGGCCACGGCCTGCCCGTCGAAGGTCTTGCTCTTGAGGCAGGCCGGGTTGAGCTCCACGCGGGCGCGGACCAAGGACTTGTCGCAGAGGTTGGAGATGATCTGGCAGACCACCTCGGCCTTGGCGATCTCTCCGAGGATCGGCCCGAGGGTCTCGACCATGGTGTTGACCGCGTTGGCGCCCATGGCGTCCACCACGTCCACGGCCAGATGCACGATGAGCATGGTGCCGCTCTCGGTCTCCAGGCGCCGCGTATAGAGGTCGCGGGCCCCGCCCCCGAGGTTGACCAAGGTGCGGTCCTGCTTGTTGGCCAGCAGGAGGAGCCGCTCCTTGGCTTCCGCGATGTCCTTGACGGCCTGGTCCGGGTCGTGCGGATGGACCAGTTGGACCTGGCCTTCCATGATGGCGTGGGAGGCGTTGGCGGTCAGCTTGCCGTTCTCCCGGATGAGCTTGGCCAGGTTGCTGCAGGCCGCTACGATGGAGGTCTCTTCCACGGCCATGGGGATGACGTAGTCCTTGTCGTTGATCCGGAAATTGACCGCGACACCCAAAGGCAGGCCGAAGACGCCGATGACGTTCTCGACCATCACGTCGGCCTGCTCGGCGGTCAGGCTCTCGTTCTTGAGTATCCACTTCTCCTTGGTGGTCAGGGGGTACCAGTCCGCGAGCTTGTCCAGGCGCTCCCAGACGTCGAGGTTGTAGAAGCCGGGGAAGCGCGAGGTGCGCAGCATCTTCTTGTCGGCGGGCGGCTCTATCTTGGCTTTCGGCTTCGGTTGTTGATCCATTCTCTCAATTGTCCTGTGATCACGGGCTTGTGCCTCTTCAGGGCCGGGATATCCCGGGCCCCGACCAGGAGCATGACGGCCTTGAGCTCCGCGATCACGTCTTGCAGGCAGGCCAGCGCGCCGCCGTAGCCGCCGCGCCTATAGGCGCGCAGCACCGGCAACGCCAAGCCCACCACGTCGGCGCCGAGGACGAGGCATTTGGCGGCGTCCAGGCCGTCGCGGATGCCTCCCGAAGCCACGAGCTCGAAGCCCAGAGGGGAGGTCTCCCAGAGCGACGCGGCCGTGGGGATGCCCCAATCGTCGAGCCACGACCGCTGCGCCGGGTCGACGCCTTTCCTGAGGTTCTCCACCCGCGGCCAGGACGTCCCGCCCGCGCCCGCCACGTCCAAGGTCCGTACGCCTGCGGCCTTGAGACGGCGCGCCACCTCCCGGGAGATGCCGCAGCCGGTCTCCTTGACCATGATCTTTCCGGGCATGCGGCGGGTCAGGGACCTGAGGGTCTTGAGGCCGCCGATGAACCGCTTGTCGCCCTCGGACTGGCTCAGCTCTTGGGCCGGGTTGAGGTGGATGGCCAGACCGTCGGCCTGTATGCTGGCGACGAGTCGTTCCACATCCGAGGGGTCCGCGGCGGCGGCCTGCTGCAGGCCGATGTTTCCCAGGATCGGGATGTCCGGAGCGAAGCGCCGGAGGGCATAGGAGCCGATCAGGCCGGGGTCCTCCAGCATGGGGCGCTGGCTGCCCAGGCCGAAGGCGATGCCCAGTTGCTGGGCGACTTTGGCCAAGTCCCGGTTGAGAGCCTGGGCCGCTTGGAGCCCGCCCGAGATGGCGGTGATCATGAGAGGCGCGCGCAGAGGCCTGCCCATGAACCGGGTCTCGGTGCTGATCTCATCGAACGAGACCTCGGCGAGGGCGGCATGCACCAGCCGGATATGCTCCAGCCAGGTGCTCTGGCGCCGGAACTCCACGTCCATCTCAGTGCAGATTCGGAGATGGTCCGCCTTGCGGCCCTGGCTCATGCACCTCTATTTTCCCATTTTTCCGACCTGCCGTCAAAGCTTAGCCCGGCGCTCGCGCCGCTTTTGGTACAATGTCGCGGGTACTTTGATGAAGCGCATCGCCATCCTCGGCTCCACCGGCTCGATCGGCCGCAACGCCCTGCGCGTGGTCGACGCCATGCCCGGGCGCTTCCGTGTCGTCGGCCTGGCCGCGCATTCCAACGGGGAACTGCTCTTCCGGCAGGCTTTGCGCTACAAGCCCGCCATGGTCTCGCTCTTCGAGCCCGCCGCCTCCGAAGGCCTCCAGGGCCGGCCTCACGGCTGCCGGCGCCTGCCCTCCGGGGTCGAGGGCCTGGTCGAGATGGCCTGCCACCCCGACGTGGACCTGGTCCTGACCAGCCTGGTCGGCGGCGTGGGCTTCGCCCCCCTCCTGGCGGCGCTGCGCGCGGGCAAGACCGTGGCCCTGGCCAACAAGGAGCCCATGGTCATGGCCGGCGCCCAGTTCATGCGCGAGGCCAAGCGTTGGGGCGCGCGCATCATCCCCGTGGATTCCGAACCCTCCGCCGTTTTTCAATGCCTCAACGGCTCGCCGGGGGGAAGCGTGCGCCGCGTCCTGCTCACCGCTTCGGGCGGCGCCTTCTACGGGCGCCGGGGTTCTCTAGATCGGGTCCGGGTCGCCGAGGCCCTGCGCCATCCGACCTGGAAGATGGGCCGCAAGATCACGATCGACTCGGCGACGCTGATGAACAAGGGCTTCGAGACCATCGAGATCATGCACCTCTTCGGGCTCGGGCACAAGGCCATCGAGATCGTGATCCACCCCCAGTCCATCGTGCACTCGGCCGTGGAGTTCTCCGACGGCTCGGTCCTGGCCCAGATGGCGCCCCCGGACATGCGGCTGCCCATCCAATACGCCCTGGCCTACCCCGAACGCGCCGCCGCGATCGTCAAGAGGCTCGATCTGGCCGCGGCCGGCGGCCTGACCTTCTCGCGGCCTGATTTCCGGCGCTTCCCCTGCCTGGCGCTGGCCCTCGAGGCCGCGGCGGCCGGCGGCGGCATGCCCGCGGTGCTCAACGCGGCCGACGAGGTCGCGGTGGACGCCTTCACGGCCGGGCGCATCCGTTTCACGCAGTTGGCGCGGGTCGTGGAAAGGACCATGCGGTCCTTCCGCGGCGGCCGCGGGCTGCCCGGCTTTTCCGAGGTCGTGGAGATCGATCAGTGGGCCCGGAGCAAGGCCCAGGAGGCTTGCACCCGGCTATGAACACCCATAATGTCGTGAGTTTCATCCAGTCCGTGGCGGCGGTGCTGCTCACTTTCGGCCTGGTCATATTCCTGCACGAGCTGGGACACTTCCTCATGTGCCGGCGGCTCGGCGTCCGCGTCGAGAAGTTCGCTTTCGGCATGGGACCCGAGCTCTTCGGCATGACCCAAGGCGAGACGCGCTATTCTCTCTGCGCTTTCCCCGTGGGCGGCTTCGTCAAGCCCGCCGGCGAGGAGCTCGAGACCTCCACGGGCAAGCCCGACGAGTATTACGGGCAGGCTTGGTACCGGCGTCTGGCCATCGTCTACTCCGGGCCGCTCATGAACTACGTCCTGGCCTTCCTCCTTTTCACCGGCGTCATCTACCTCAAGGGCCTGCCCGAGTACGGCGACAAGCCCGTCATCGGGAACCTGGTGACGGGCTACCCCGCGGACCGGGCCGGCATCAGGATCGGCGACGAGATCCTGGCTTTCAACGATCAGCCCATCACCGTCTGGAAGCAGCTCTCCGAGGGGATCCATGCGCTGCCCCAGCGCGAGGTGACGATCCGCTACCGCCGCGACGGCAAGGAGTCTGAAGCCCGGCTGACCACCAAGAGGGACGAGGCCACCGGTTACGGCGTCATCGGCATCATGCCCGAATCCGTCTACAAGCCGGTCGGCCTGCTGACCGCCGCCTGGGAAGGCGCGGCCCAGTGCTACAATTTCACGGCCGTCACGGCCAAGACCATCGCCTCCAAGATCTACCATCGCCAGCGCCCGGACCTGGCGGGACCCGTGGGCATCGCCCAGATGGTCAGCCGCGCCGCGCATTCCGGCTGGGAGGACCTGGTCTTCCTCATCGGGTTCATCTCCGTGGCCATCGGGTTCTTCAATCTCCTGCCGGTGCCTCTGCTCGACGGAGGCCACGCCGTCCTTTATTTATGGGAAGGGCTCTCCCACCGCAAGCTCACCCAGGAGCTCATGACCCGGGCCAACAGCGTGGGATTCGTGCTGCTCGCCCTGCTCATCATCTTCGCCACCTACAGCGACGTGGTGCGCCTGCGCGACGAGCACGCCGCCCGGCGGGAGCAACCCGTGGAGGCCGCGCCCTAGCAGAGGTCCGGCCGGCTTGCTATCGGCGGTTGACAGGGTCCGGAATGGCTTGATATAATCTCATCGTAGCCTGAACACGAAAGTGGCTGCAGTCAAGCCACTTTTTTTATTGACCGGAGGCCACTTGGACGCAGCACGGATCGAAAGCGTGGTGGAGCCCCTTTTGGCGCAGGAGGCCGTCGAACTCGTGGACATCGAATCGATCCATGAGCACGGCCGCCAGGTCCTGCGCTTCTACCTGGACAAGAAGGGCGGCATCACTCTCGATGACTGCGAGCATCTTTCCAACCGCATCGGCGCCCTCCTCGACGAGGCCGACCTGATCCCCGGCGCCTACGTGCTGGAGGTCTCCTCTCCCGGCCTGGACCGGGTGCTCAAGAAGGAGAAGGACTTCGCGCGGTTCGCGGGCAAGACGGTGCAGGTCCGCCTCAAGGCCCCGCAGGACGGCCGGCGCAATTTCAAGGGGACCCTGCAGGGACTGGCGGACGGCAAGGTCGCAGTCGAGTGCGAGGGGGCCCGGTTCGAATTCGCCCTCGGGCTCATCGACGAGGCCCGGTTGGATTACCGGGCGGAGGTCTAGGACGCCATGGCAAAATCGGAACTGGTTCTGGCTTTGGAGCAGTTGGAGCGCGAGAAGAACATCCGCAAGGACGACATCCTCAAGATGATCGAGGAGGCCGTGGTCAGCTCCCTGCGCAAGCACGTGGGCAAGAACGCGGTCATCGAGGCGAGCATCGACCCGGAGACCGCGGAGTTCAAGGCCGCGGTGGTCAAGAAGGTCGTCGAGACCGTGGCCGACGCGGAGCTCGAGATCGGCCTGCCCGAGGCGCGCCGCTTCAAGAAGGACGCCGCGGTCGGCGATGAACTGCGTCTGCCCGCTCCGGTGACTGACTTCGCCAGAATCGCGGCCCAGACCGCCAAGCAGGTCCTGGCCCAGAAGATCCGCGAGAAGGAACGGGACAGCCTCTTCGACGAGTATAAGCCCAAGGAAGGCGAGATCGTGACCGGCAGCGTGCATCGCTTCCTGGAGCGCAACGTCATCGTGGACATCGGCAAGACCGAGGCCATCCTGCCGGTGCGCGAGCAGATCCGCCGGGAGCGCTACCCCATCGGCGGCAACGTGCGCGCCATCATCCTGCGCGTGGACAAGGCCCAGCGGGGGCCCCAGGTCGTCATCTCGCGCGCAGCGCCCCTGTTCCTCAAGCGGCTCTTCGAGCTGGAGGTCCCCGAGATCGGCGACAAGATCGTCGAGATCGTCGCCGTCGCGCGCGACCCCGGGTTCCGGGCCAAGGTCGTGGTCAAGTCGAGCGACCCCAAGATCGATCCCGTCGGCTCCTGCGTCGGCCTGCGCGGCTCGCGCATCCGCAGCATCATGAACGAGCTCGCGGGCGAGCGCATCGACCTGATCCCTCACGACGATCAGATCGAGAAGTTCCTCGCCAACTCGTTGGCTCCCGCCAAGGTCGTCTCGGTGCGGGTCATGGACCCGGAGAACAAACGCGCCGAGGTCCTGGTCTCCGAGGAACAGCTTCCCCTGGCCATCGGCAAGGACGGGCAGAACGTCCGGTTGGCCTGCCGGCTCACCGGCTGGGAGCTGGAGGTCCGCGCCGTCGGACCGGCCGCGGCGGCGCCCGCCGGAGCGGCCGGCGGCTTGCTGGCGCTCGAAGGAGTGGGCGCCAAGACCGCCGAGATCCTGGCTGCGGCCGGGTTCGCTCAGCCGCAGCGCCTTGCCGCTGCCACGCCGGAGGAGCTCAGCGCCTTGGAAGGCATCGGCGAGAAGACCGCGGCCAAGATCATCGCCAGCGCCAAGAAGCACTTGCAGGAGAACCCTCCGGCACCCGAACCGGCGCCCGCGCCGGAGGCCCCTGGCGGCCCCGAGGCCGGGGACGCCGCGGCCTCATAAATGCTACACTTAGGTCCGGTGATGGAGAAAAAGAAAACCGATAAAGCTGAGAAGACCGAGGCGGGGGCCAAGAAGGCCGCCAAGGCCTCGGCGCCCAAGAAGACGGCGAAGAAATCCGCCGCCGACGGCAAGCCGGCCAAGACCGCGAAGAAGGGGTTGGCCGGCGTGCGCAAGGCGGCGGCTGAGACCCGCTCCGTCCAAGAAGAGGGCTCCATCGCGCCTCCATCTGCGAACCTCGTCTCCGCCTTCGACCTATTCAGAAAGAAGAAGCTCCTGCATTCCACCGGCCCGACCGTGACTCGCCTGGCGGCTGGCGCCTCCTTGCCCAAGCCTCCGGCGCCGCCCTCCAAGGTCGAATCCGCTCCTGCCCCGGCGGCCTCGGCCTCTGCGGCGCCCGCGCCGCAGGTCGCTGCCGAACCCGGCGTCCCAGTCTCCAAGCCGGTGACGGCCGTACCGGGAGCTCCCGCTGTCCGGCCTGCGGCCGAGCCCGCGGCCAAACCCCTCTCCGCGGCTCCTGCGGTCGTCCCGCCGGCGCCGGCCAAGCCCGGCGTAGTCGTGCCGATCTCCAAACCGGCTCCCGTCCGTCCTGTGATGCCTTCCGTGAGGATCGGAGCGCCCGCGCCTCGCTCTCCGGGCGCCCGGGCTCCGGCTCCGGGAGCGCATCCCGGCGGCGCGAACCGCTCTGCTGCCAAGCCCGGGTTCAGGCCCGTGGCCAGACCCGCCATCCCGGCCCGGCCCGTGCTGGCGGCCAAGCCGGCGGAGTCGGCCGCGGCGAAATCGGCTCTCAAGAAGCTGCAGGTCTCGACCATGATGACCGTGCGGGAACTGGCTGAGAAGATGGAGGTCAAGTCTCCCGATGTCATCAAGAAGCTCATGAGCCTGGGGGTCTTCGCCACCATCAACCAGCGCCTGGAGACGGAGTCGGCCTCCATCATCGCCCAGGAGTTCGGCTTCGAGCTCGATTTCCAGAAGCTCTACAAAGAGGAGGAGATGGCGGCCGCCGTCGAGGCGGAGAAGCCCGAGTCCCTCAAGCCCCGGCCTCCCGTGGTCACGGTCATGGGGCACGTGGACCACGGCAAGACCAAGCTCTTGGACGCCATCCGCTCCACGCGCGTGGCCGAGGGCGAGTCCGGCGGCATCACCCAGCACATCGGCGCCTACCGGGTCCATACCGCCAAGGGCGACATCGTTTTCCTCGACACTCCCGGCCACGAGGCCTTCACGGCCATGCGCGCCCGCGGGGCCAAGGTGACCGACATCGTGGTCCTCGTGGTCTCCGCGACGGACGGGGTCATGCCCCAGACCATCGAGGCCATCGACCACGCCAAGGCCGCGGACGTGCCCATCGTGGTCGCCGTCAATAAGATCGATCTGCCCGGGGCCAATCCCCAGAAGATCCGCCAGGACCTCGCCAACCGCGGCATCCAGGCCGAGGAGTGGGGCGGCAAGAACATATTCGTCGATGTATCGGCCAAGCAGAAGCTGCACATCGACACCCTGCTCGACATGATCGCTCTGCAGGCCGAGATGCTCGACCTCAAAGCCAATCCGGACCGGCCCGCCTACGGCGCGGTCCTGGAGGCGCGCCTCGATCCCAAGAAGGGCGTGGTCGCCACCGTCCTGGTCCAGGCGGGGACGCTCAAGCCCGGCGACGCCTTCGTGGCAGGTCTCGCTCACGGCAAGGTCAAGGCTTTGCACGACGACACGGGCAAACGCATCATCTCCGCCGGACCCGCCACGCCGGTCGAGATCCTGGGCGTCATGAACACGCCCCAGGCCGGAGACGTCTTCACCGTGGTCAAGGACGAGCGCCAGGCCCGCGAGATCGCGGAGCGCCGCTCCCTCATCGCCCGCGAACAGGCCCTGGCCCACCAGAAGCACATGACCCTCGTGGGCCTCAAGAGCGCGCTCTCGGCCGCGGCCGGCAAGGCCGCCAAGGACCTCAACATCGTGCTCAAGGCCGACGTGCAGGGCTCTCTGCAGGCCCTCAAGGACTCTTTGGAGAACCTCTCCACGTCCGAGTGCCGCGTGCGCATCATCCACGGCGAGGTGGGCAACGCGAACGAATCCGACGTCCTGCTGGCCTCGGCCTCCGACGCCGTGGTCATGCTCTTCCATACCACGTTGGATACGCGGGCCGAGGAGGTCTCGACCCGCGAGGGAGTGGAGGTCCGCAAGTACGAGATCATCTACGACCTCATCGAGGACGTCAAGGCCGCGCTCGAAGGGCTCCTGGAGCCCGAGATCGTCGAGGTAGTCTCGGGCAAAGGCGAGATCCGCGAGCTCTTCAACGTCAAGGCGGGCCGGGTCGCCGGCTGCATGATCCGCGAAGGCAAGGTGGTCCGCGGCAACCTCGTGCGCATCAAGCGCGACGGAGCCTCGGTCTACGAGGGCCGTGTGTCGGGCCTCAAGCGCTTCAAGGACGACGTCAAGGAAGTGGAGAAGGGCCTGGAGTGCGGCATGGACTTCGAGGGCTTCAAGGACTTCCAGCAGGGCGACGAGCTGGAGTTCTACGTCAAGGAGACCCGCACCCGGCGGCTGAGCCAGTCCAAGTAGGGCGTCGCGGAAACGGGAGGTCCTGTGTTCGACCGAAACGAGCGGCTCCGCGAGCTTTTCCGCGGCGAGATCATCAAGGCCCTTCGCGACATCAAGGATCCCGGTCTCTCCGGCCTGCTGACCGTCACCGACGTCGAACTCAGCCAGGACCGCAAGACTCTGACTGTGTTCTACTCGGTGCTGGGGACTCCCGTGGAGCGTCGCCGCACGGACAAAGCCCTGCAGCGTTGCGCGCCGTACATCCATCATCTCCTCATCAAGCGCCTCGCGCTCAAGCTGGTCCCCAAGATCGCGTTCAGCTTCGACGACACGCCGCGCCGGGCCTCCCGCATCGACCAGCTCCTTTTGGACATCGAGAAGGAGCACGGCGGATGAGGTCCGCGGACCGCGGCGCCGGGCCCGGGGTCTCCGGGATGCTGCTCTTCGACAAGCCCGAGGGCTGGACCTCCCACGACGCGGTGGCCGCCTTCCGCCGGATGCTGCCGGCCGGCACCAAGGTGGGCCACTGCGGCACGCTCGACCCTTTGGCCACGGGCCTGCTCATCCTCCTGGTGGGCCCCTGCACCCGGCTGCAGGCGCGGATGCAGGGCCTCGACAAGGTCTACGCCGGCAAGATCCGCCTGGGGCTGGCCACCGACACCGGAGACGTCACGGGCAAGGTCCTGGAGACCCGGCCCGTGCCGCCCGTGGACCTCTCCCGCATCCAGTCCTGCCTGGACGGCCTGCGCGGCGTCCTGGATATCCCGGCGCCGGCCTATTCCGCCGTCAAGCACAAGGGCAAGGCCCTCTACAAGTATGCCCGGGCCGGGATCGCGGTGCCCGCCAAGCCCCGCACCTGCACGGTCTACGCCTGGTCAGCCCTCTCTTTGGTCAGCCCGGATTTCGAGCATCGGCTGACCTGCTCGAGCGGGACCTACGTGCGCTCGCTGGCCGAACTGGTCGGAGCCAAGCTCGGCTGCGGGGCGACGGTGCTCACTTTGCGCCGCGAGCGCATCGCCGATTTCCGGATCGAGGACGCCCTCACTTTGGAAGCGGCCAAGAAGCTCGATCTTCCTACCCTGCGGCGTCTGTTGACCTCCTCCTTGGCTCCCCTGGGGGAGGCCCTGGCCGCAAAACGGTGAAATCCCTCGTCCTGCGCGGCAAGGTCGTCCGGGGCGCCGGGCTCGGGCGCCGGCTGGGCTTCCCGACGGCCAACGTCGTCATCCCCCCGCAGAAGCTCCCCCCCTACGGCGTGTACCGGGTGGAGGCCGTCTGGGGCGCCTCGATCCATCCGGCGGTCTGCAACGTGGGCGTCAGGCCCACTTTGGGGCCTTCCGGTGAGGTCTGGCTGGAGGTCCACGTCCTGGGCTTCGACGGCGATCTCTACGGCCGTGAGCTGGAGGTGCGCTTCCTGGAGAAGATCCGGGATGAGAAGCGCTTCGACTCCTTGAGCGAGCTCGTAGAGCAGATCCGCAAGGACGCCGAGGCGGTCCAGAAGGCCTGCCTCGGGTCCCAGCCGGAGTAGCGGTCATGCGTCGGGAAGGCAAGGTCCTCGTCGTCACCTTGGGCTGCTCGAAGAATCTCTATGATTCCGAGGTCCTGATGGGCCGGCTGCAGGCGGGCGGGATCGCAGTCGAGCACGAGGGCGGCCTGCGCGGAGCCTCCATCGTGGTCATAAACACCTGCGGCTTCATCGCTAGCGCCAAGACCGAGTCCATCGACACGATCCTGCGCTATGCCCGGGCCAAGAAGGAGGGCCTGATCTCCAAGCTCTTCGTGACCGGCTGTCTTTCGGAGCGCTACAGGCAGGAACTCCAGAAGGACATCCCGGAGGTGGACGGCTACTTCGGCACGCGCGAGCTGCCCCGCCTGCTGGAATCCCTACGGGCTGACCTCCGGCGATCCCTCGTGGGAGAGCGCCTCCTGACGACCCCGCGCCACTTCGCCTATCTCAAGATCTCGGAGGGCTGCGACCGGCCCTGCTCCTTCTGCGCCATCCCGCTCATGCGCGGCCGGCATGTCTCCAGGCCGATCGCGGACCTGGTCGCCGAGGCCCGGCGCTTGGCTCGTGCCGGCACCCGGGAGCTGCTCCTCATCGCCCAGGATTCGACCTACTACGGGCTCGACCTCTACGGCAAGCGCCGCCTGGCGGACCTGCTCAAGGCGCTCTCGGACGTCGACGGCCTAGGCTGGATCCGCCTGCACTACGCCTACCCGGCGGGCTTCCCCATGGACGTGCTCGACGTGATGCGCCGGCGCCCCAACATCTGCAAGTATCTGGACCTGCCGCTGCAGCACATCAACGACCGGTTGTTGGCCTCCATGCGGCGCGGGACCACCAAAGCCAGGACCGACGAGCTCATCGCCGAGATCCGCGGGCGGGTGCCGGGCATCGCCCTGCGCACCTCTCTGATCGCGGGCTACCCGGGCGAGACCCGGAAGGACCACGAGGAACTCTTAGACTGGATCCGCGCCACGCGCTTCGACCGTCTGGGGGTCTTTGAGTATTCCCACGAGGAGGACACCCGGGCTTTTTTGCTGCGCGACGACGTCCCCCCTCGGGAGAAGAAGCGTAGGGCCGAGGCCGTGCTGGCCCTGCAGCAGGGAATCTCCCGCGAGATCAACGAGGCCAAGATCGGCCGGACCGTGAAGATCATCGTGGACCGCAGGCAGGGCAGCCGCTTCGTGGGGCGCACTGAGCATGATTCGCCCGAGGTGGACAACGAGGCGCACGGCGACGCGGGGCGGCGGCGGCTCAAGGCGGGAGACTTCGTCCAGGTCCGGGTCACGGCCGCATCGGAGTACGATCTGGCCGTCGAGCAGGTCTGACCGGCGGTCCTTCAGGGCAGGAGGTCGTGGCGGGGCAGCCCGTCGGCGGCGCCGGCGCGCTTCGGGCTGCGGCGGAACTCGGTGACATCCGAGCGGTAGAAGAGCAGCACCTTCCTGACGTAGTTGCGGGTCTGGCGCATGAAGCTGTTGCGGGTCAGGGCCCGCGGTCCCGCGTTGTAGGACGCGATGATGCGCTGCACCACCCAGAGGGGAGCGTCCGGGTACTTCACGCCCTTGAGCCGGTACTGCTTCCAAGCGGCGCGGTAGAGCCGCTCCAGGTAGGCCGTGCCCACGTGGATGTTGGCTTGGGGGTCGTGGAGGGCGGAGCGGGGCACGCCGAGCTCCTCGGCGGTGATGGGCATGACCTGCATCAGGCCCTGGGCTCCGTGCGGGGAGAGGGCCTCGGTGGAGAATTCCGATTCGGCGGCGATAAGGGCTTTGACCAAGCGCGGATCCATGCCGTGCCGCAGGGAGTTCTCCAAGATGAGCTCGTCGTAGCGGTCCGTGATCTCGGGATGCTCGGAGAGGACATGGAACGTGTACTTGTAGGCGGGCGTGGGCTTGGGAACGGGCACGACCAAGGGGGTCCGGCGGGTGACCTTGAGGTCCTTGGGCGGCGCGATGCTGGAGCCGGGAGAATGCGGAGCCAGCCGCGCGCCCAGGCCGAAGGCCGCGCTCGGGATGGCGGGGAAGGGGCGCAGCGTCGCCTGGGCCAAAAGCGGCCCGCGAGAGACGCTCTCCCTGAGGGTGCCTGGGTCGGGGCTTACGGCGTGAGCGCAGAGGATGGAGAAGAGGACTACCCCCACGACCCAAGCGAGCAACGACTGCCTTTTGGTGCTGCTCACTAGTCCGACATTATACCAAAACCCCCCTTCCCCGTCGAGGGATAAAGGGCCTATCGGGGGCGGGTCCTTTGCCGGCTGGGGCTGGGTCTGGCGGGGCTTGCGGCTGTGCTTGATCGGCCGTGCTTGTCCCATTCCTGGTCAAAAGCCGCGATGATGTGGCGTCAGCTACACCAACAGCTGGAGGCAGGCGTTCGTGGCCGCCGCCAGCGCATCCAGCGGCGGACGGAGAGCGAGCTTTACGGCCAAAGCCATGGCGCTCTGGGCGAGGGCCCCGCCCGAGGACGCCCGATCGATGGCCTTCGCGATCTCGTCCTTTTTGGCGTCCCTCTGCAGGCGCACGCCCACCCCCAGGGACTCGAGGGCCTTGGCCGTCAGGTCGGCTTCGACGTGGGTCGGCAGAAGCACCTGGGGCCGGCCGCCGATCATCGCGGCATGCGCCGTCGTCGAGCCCGCGTGCGAGACGACCGCCGCGGCCCGGGGCACGACCTCGCAAAGCGCCGGCGGGCTCTCGTGCACCCGCGCGCCGCGCGCGGTCAACAGCCGCCGCAGGCTGCCGACCTCGCCCCGCAGGTAGGCCTCGACGGGGGCTTTGCGCTCGGCGAGGAGCTCCACTATCGTCTCGAGCGCCGGGTGCTCCTCCCCGAGATAGGCGAACAACCGGCCGTCCAGCGGCAGCGGAGCATGCGACGGCATCTTCTCCATGGGGCCCAGCACGGGCTCGCGCCTGGTCTTGCGGTACGGGTCCAGTTCGGGCAGGGTGCCGACGGCGCGCAGAGGGGCGTCGAAGAGCGCGGGCAAGGTCGGCGGCGCCGGACGGCCGCGCCGGCGCTGCACCGCATGGACGTTCTCCAGCAGCCGCGCCTCCGACATCAGAGGCGGCGCGTCGCAATAGAGCGGCGGGAAGCTCGCCTGATCCGCCGGAGGCACGGTGAAGCCGTTGCCGACCACGGCGACGGGGATCGCCCCGTAGGCCGCCAGGCAGACGGTGGGGCTGTGGTCGGCGACGATGAGGTCGGGCTTCACGAGCCCGATGAGGGCGTCCCAAGACCGGACCAGCGCCGCCAGGTCCGCGGCGCCGGAGAACCCCAGGGCCGCCAAAATGTCCGAATAGCTCGACGGCCGGAACGGCCGGCCGCGCACGACGGCTCCTTTCGTCCATCTCGGCGCCTGGAGGACCGGGATGTCCTCGTCCTCCAGCAAGGCCCGCGGGCCGACGACGTCGCGCAAGGCGAAGACCGGGCGATGGCCGTGGCGCCGCAATTCGCGCGCGACGCTCAGCAGGGGCCCGACATGACCGAAGCCCGCCCCCAGCTCCCACGTCAGCAAGACCGTCTTCATCCGGCCGCAGCCCTCGATTTTCGCTCCGCTGTTCGCTGGCTTTTCATGCAGCGATCCAGGCAGACGGGCCATGACCAGATCCGCGGCATGCTCGACTCCCGGATCCCTCGACAGGTCCTCCGCCAGCGCACGAACACGCCGACAGGCCTCCGGGGACAACACCTTGTTTTCGAGCAGTTCAGCCAGCGCTTCGGGCGTCATCCCGCGGGGCTGAGCTTCGGCGCCGATCCCCAGCTTCACCGCGCGGCCGGCGTTGAAGAACTGGTCGTTTCCGTACGGTTCGATGAGCATCGGCTTGCCGCAGCGCACGGCTTGCGCCAGCGTCCCGATCCCTCCATGGTGGATGACGGCCGCCGAGCGCGCGAAAAGCCATTCGTGCGGCAGTTCGCCGGCCACATGCACATGCTCCCGGCACTCGCGAGGCACGTCCTCCTTTTGGAATCCGGCCCATCCAGAGAGGACGACGAGCCTGCGGGAGAGCAGCAGCGCGGTCCGGGCATGGATCCTGAGCACGGATGGCGCGTCACGGAGAGGGAGGCTGCTGAACGTCAGGACGAGCGGCGGATGGCCCTTTTCGACGAAGCGTTCCAGCGCAGGGTCGGGCCGCCAATCGCGCCATTCCGGCCGTTCGTGGAACCAGAAACCCGTAAAATCGATATTCGGGAACTTCTCGATATCCGGATCGCAGAAATGGCTGCTGATGGCGGCGACGATATCGCTGGCGGCGCCCGGCAACAGGCCGTCCGGCCTCTCCGGCAGGCCGATGCGGCCTCGGAACTCGCGTATGTGGTCCAGCAGATGAACCAACGGCTCGCCGTTGATGGGAGGCGGCCTGTCTTCGGGACTTTGCTGCGGAGACGTTCGGGGCGCATCGACGTTTTCCGGCCGGCGGGCGACATGCGGCGGGACTATGGCGACGGCCAGCGAGGGGATTCCCGTCTTCTCCGCAACAAGCTTGCCGAGAAACTGGGTCGTTGAATAGATGAAGAGAGCCGCATCCCGCGCCGCCGCCATGAGGTCCTGATAACGGCCCTCGAGATCGATGACGCTGGGCAGTCCCCACCAAAGCCGCCTGCCCTGGCCCCAATGATCCCAGGAATGGGCGCCACGGCGCGCACGTTCGGCATCGACCGGCGGGCGGCAGTCCCACGTTTCCATCCCGAGCTTTCCGGCGTGGGGTAGAAAAGATCCGGGCGCGCAGAGACGGACGCGCGCTCCCCTTCGGATCAGCGCTTCGCCGAGATCCAATATCGGCCAGAGGTCGCCGAGCGTGCCGGTCGTCGCGAGAACGATGATGGGATTGCCGCTATGACGATGTTTTATATTTCTGGAAGAAGGCACGGCGGGCAATATATTCTAATCAAGGGGCTCGTTCAATGGAGGGGGACCACCAATGGTCGTGTTTGTAGGAGGGGAAGTCTGGTCGTTGGACGACGTGATATTGTTGTTGGGCGGCGTGATATTGGTGCCGCCCGCCTGGCTCACGGCGCCGCCGCCGCCGCCCCCTCCGCCCGCGTCGCTGAAGGCGGGCGGGTCGTCCTCGCGGTGTCGACGGATCAGCGTCTTGGCCGGGCCGAAGTAGTAGCGGAAACCCACGAAGGCGTAGCCGTCCTTCTGCCCGGCCTCCTTGCCGTTCTGGTCGCTGATGCCGGCGTCGGCGAAGACGCTCAGGCTGGAGAGGGCCTTGGCGCCCAGCTGGCACTCGACGGCGAGCAGCGCCAGCGAATGGCCCGGCTTGATGTCCGCGCCGGCGCTGAGCATCAGGTTGTCCTCGGGGTACCATCTGACGTCGACCACGGTGAAGGCGCCGCGAGGGATCTGGCCGCTCTGATAGCCCGGGGCCAGCGAGCCGGTCCATTTCCCGTAATAGTACTCGCCCTCGCCGCCGTAACGGTTCGCGTTGATGGTCGAATTCGTCTCGGGGACGGTCCGGGCTACGTGGGAAGCGAAGCCGCCCAGCAGGCCTTTCTCGGGATCGCGCCAGAAGCCCTGGCCCGCGACCCCCCAGATGGAGCGGTCATGCACGACGCCGTCCATGACGTCGGCCTGCACCCCGAAGCTGTGGCCCACCGGGGCGGTGATGCTGCCCTCGCCGATGCCGCTCCAGTAGCCGTCCACGGTGCCGCCTGCGACCGACACCTTGCCGTTGAGGGCCGAGACGGCGGGCTCGTCGCCGGCCCGCGCCTGGCCGGGGAAGGCCATGCCGAGCAGGGCGGAGATCCCGCTGGCGAGCAGGCCCGCGTGGACCCGGCTCCACCACGGCGACTGGCGCGCTTCGCGGCGCGAGGCCTCGTCGGCGGCGAACAGCGGCAGCCTCGGCAGCCCGATGCACAGGCGGATCGCGAGGTCGAAAGAGTCGGCGTCCTCCTTGCGCCAGGCCTCGATGACGGCCGCGGCCCGCGTCGTGAGGCCCTGCCGGCGGGCCTCGTCGATGCGGCCTTCGGTCAACAGTCCTTCGCGGCGGCACAGGACGAACAGCGTGCGGCTTCCGGGGTCAAGGTACGCGCCGCGCACGATGTCCCCGAGCGAGGCCCTTAATCGCTCGACGCAGCGCAGCAGCGACTGGGAACGCGTCACGGACCCGGTGGGATCGTAGACCACGCATTCGTGCGCGAAGTGCTTGAGCACGCCTTGCAGGCTGCCCGCGCGCTCGATGCGGCGGTGGTCGAAGGCGCGGACCTCGCAGCGGGCTTCGATGCCGGCGCGGGAGAGGGCCTCCTGCGCCTCTCGGCGCAGCGAACGGCGCTTGCGGGCGTCGGCGACATGCAAGGTCAGGCGGCCCGGCGCGGAGCCGTCGAATCCGGCTAGAAAGACCTTCTCGGAAAGCGAGCGCAAGGCGGTCTTCGCGGCTTCGGTGCTGAAGTCATTCATTGGTCATCCCGCTTCATCGTCCCACGCAGGCGAAGTATCACCTATGCTATCACATTTGCGATGTAGAACATGATAAATCAACATGGACCGAGGCCTGCGCCGTCGGACCAATTTGTATAATGCGCGTGCCGCCCATGCTGACCGTCGCGATCGCGACCCATGACCGGGAAAAAACGCTCAAGCGCTGCCTGCTGGCTCTGAGCGCGGCGCAGGCGCCGCCCGGGGGCTGGAAGCTCATCGTCGCGGACGACGGGAGCACGGACGGGACCCGCGCCGTCGTTTCGGAGTTCGCGGGGCTCATGCCCCTCGAATACGCCCATGGCGGGTGCTGCGGCAAGAGCGCGACGCTCAACTCGATCGTCCCCCGGCTCGACGGGGACGTCGTCGTCCTGTGCGACGACGACATCCTGGTTCCTCCCGGCTGGCTCATCGAGCATCGGCGCCTGGCCGACGACACGCCGGATTACGACGTCTTCGGCGGCCGCCTCCTGCCCGAATGGGAGCAGCGGCCTCCGCCCTGGCTCTTGCGCGCCGTCCCGCCCAACACCGCTTTCGCGATCACCGCGGACGACGCCGTCGAGGGCCCCTGCGAGCCATGGGCGATCTGGGGCGGGAACATGAGCGTGCGCCGCAGCGTCTTCCGGGAAGGCTTCCGTTACGATCCCGATCTGGGCCCCAGCGCCCGCACGGGCGATCGCGCCATGGGCGAGGACTACGATTTCGTGCAGCGGCTCGCGGCGGCGGGCCATCGCTGCTGGTTCAGCAGGAAGGTGGCGGCCCGCCATGTCATCCGGGCGGAGCAGCTCAAGGCCCCGTGGCTCCACGCGAGAGCCGAGAGCTACGGGCGCGGGCTCGGCAGGGCCTATAGCGATGGGGGCGCGGCGCGGGCGCTCGCCGCCGGCGCGCGCGAGGCCGCCAAGCTCCTCGTCTCGGGCTGCCGGAGGCTCGCGCCCGGGCCGGAGAGCCGCCTGCGGGCCGGCTGGGACTTCCACCAGAGCCGGGGAATCCTGCGCCAGCTTGCCGCGGAGCTCGCCGGGCGCGCGTCGAGGCCGGCCGAGCCGATCGTTCCGCCGCGCTGTGATGACGGCGTCGGACTGAGCGTCGTCATCGCCTCCTTTCACCGCGCGGCCGGACTCGACCGGCTGCTCACCCTCCTGCGCCCGCAGGTGGAGGGGCGCGCCCGGCGGCGCGTGATCGTGGTGAGCGACGCGAGTCATGACCGGGCTTGCGCGCAGGTGCTCGGGCGCCATCGCCGGTTCGTCGACTCCGTCGCGGCCCCGAAAAATGGCGGGCTCGCGGCGGCGCGCAACCTCGGCGGCGCGCGCGCGGACCAGGACTTCCTGGTGTTCATCGACGACGACTGCGAGCCTCCGCCGTACTGGCTCGATTGGCTGGCCTCCGTCATCGCCGAAAACCCGGATGCCGACGCGGTCGGCGGGGCGACTCGCCCTTTGCTGTCGCCGCGCCCCGGTGTGTTCGAGCGCTTCCTCGCCGAATGCGGCTTTCATCCCAACCCCGTCGCGCACGACCGCCGCCTGACGCTGATGGTCACGGCCAACCTCGCGGTGCGGCGGGCGCTGTTCCTGGCAGTGGGCGGGTTCGACGAGACGATGAGGACGGCAGAGGACCGCAATCTGACGTACCGGCTCTCCCGCCGCGCGGCTGTGCTCCACCTCGATCCGGCTTGGTTCGTCTATTACAGCATGACCAGCTCGCCGTGGGCGCATTTCCGGCACTACTACCACTACGGCCGGGGACTTTCGCGCGCGCTGGCGCTCGAGGCGGATCCTCCTGACCGCGCCTTGTGGCCGCCGGAGGAGAGGCCGCCGGGCTACTGGCGCTCGCGAGCCGCGCAGAGGCTCAGGAACGAGCGCTCTCGCCCGGAGTATGGCGAGCGCCCGTTGCTGGAGCGGTATCTCTTCGCCGCCCTCGCCGCCCTGACCCATCTCGCCTTGGACATGGGCTTCGCGCGGGCCGGCAAGCGCCCGGATGCCGGCTCGTCAGCGCCAAGCCCGACCGAGCGGATGCTCGCGAAATTGAAGAAATTCGTAAAAATGGGCGTTTCATGTTGTCGTCACGCCAAGCGGGCTTTGCTGCTGGGAAAAGAGCCGGAGCTCATCATCATCGTTCCTTACCGTCAGCGCGCAGAGGACCTCAAGCAATTCGTGCCCCACATGCATCGCTTCTTGCGGGACATCAAGCATCGCATCGTCGTGATCGAGCAGGCGGGGAGCGGCTTGTTCAACCGGGCCAAGCTGCTCAACGTGGGCTTCAAGCTGTACCAGGATCAAAAGGCCTACTTTTGCTTTCACGACGTCGACATGCTGCCGGAATCGGCCGCGTGCGATTACTCGTACCCTGTCATGCCGACTCATCTTGCCGCGTATTGCTCCCAGTTCGATTATCAGATGCTGCCGTCGTACTTCGGAGGCGTGCTTCTGGTCAATAAAGAAGACTTCCAGCGTATTAATGGGTGCAGCAATCAATACTGGGGGTGGGGCGGGGAGGATGATGATTTAAGAAAGAGGTTTGATCAAACCTGGACGATTCCAAGGCGCCGCCGGATGGGCAGGTATCATTGCATCGAGCGCCTGGCTTGCGATCATCCCATGGCGCATGAGGAAGCCAAGCGCCAGGGCAACCCGCAGTATGGGACAAATAGGACGCGCCTGGGATCGGGTGAGGTTTTGCCTTATGATTCAGGAGACGACGGGCTGTCGGGCCTTCGCTATGAACATGTCGAAACGATCATCGAGGACGGTTACGTGAGACATGTCGTGCTTATTTGACGAACGCTTTTCCAAACGGGTGGAAGGCCCTTCTCCCGGACTGCTTGGCAAGCTCTTCGGCGATTGTCGATAAGCTGATTTCTTTACTGTCGCAATTGAAGAACCCTTGCTCTTGTTCGTCGAACCATTTCCTGCATAAGCGAGTGTCATAGAGCTTGAAGCCAAAAACCTGGCTGAACAAGGGGATTCTCAGTTCATCATGGCATAGCTCGGGGATATCGGCGTTGCTGTATTCCTCCAAAAATCCTCTTGGCATGCATGCGCCTGGGAACTCGCATGCAAATGGTTCCTGACTATAGCCGTACTTATCCTTCACGAATCCCAAAAGACGATGCCATTGAGTTCTTAAGGATTCTTCGGAAAGCCAAAACCACTGTTTCTCTATATTCTTCAACGGTATCAATGAGGTGAGGCCTATGCCTTTCTCAGGTATGTGGCCGTACATCTTCTCCAAAGATTCGAGAAGCAGCAGATCCCATTCAATATAATGGATGGTGTCGAAGGAAACCATCTTGCCGACTTCCTCGTACCATAACTTCATTGCCAAGTCGCCGTGCGTCCGCTTCCAAGATGGCGACTTTTCTCTAATGCAATATAAATCTTCCAGGTATGGATTCAGCGCCTCTCTAAAATGCTCCGAATCATTTTCCTGGCCGCCAAAAAGACCGAAAATCGCGACGCCGGGGTTGTGCCTTTTCAAAAGCTCCAGCCTATTCCTGCAGACAGCGGCATCAGTGTGGAATCTGAAAAGGATTATCCTCTTCATGGCTTATGCCTTGGACTCTCATCGGCCTTGAAGGCAGCTATGGCTCCGGCATAAGCATCTACTGTCTGCCGCGCAATCACATTTATATCGAAATCTGCGCGTATCGATTCGACAGCTCTTTGCGATATCTCCTGCCTCAACTGATCATTTTGAAGCAATTCCACCAGACCATCAGCCAGCGCCTCCACATCGCCGGGAGGGATTAGCAATCCTGATTGTCTGTCCTTGATGACCTCTCCGAGACCGCCCGCCCTGCTGGCCAGCACTGGACAGCCGCAAGCCATCGCCTCGAAGACCACCGTACCGCCGGGTTCGTAAAGGGAAGGCACGGCGCAGATCGTCGCCGTCTGATAATATCGGATGAGCTCTTGCGTCGATAGGGAGCCCAAATAGATGACATGCTCCGTGGAAAAATAATCCATCAGGCGTTGGGACCATGACCGGTGACGGTCATCATATTCCTGATCCTTCCCCGCAAAACAGAATCTTGCTTTGGGCATTTTTCTTAGAACCAAGGCGATGGCATGCGCAAGTATTTCGATCCCTTTGGATTTTTCCAATCGTCCCGCAAAAAGGATCAATTGTTCTTCCCGAGAGGCGCCGCTTGGGTGAAAGAGGTTCGAATCAACGGCAATGGGGATGATCTGTACTTCTTTCCCCTTGATTTCCCATGCCTCTCGGACGAAATCAGTATAAGACTGCGATACCCCTGTGACAAGATCTGCGGACAAAATGTGCTTTCTTTTGCTGGTCCAGTAAAAATAATTCCTGGGCCATCGTTTTAGTATTCCCCCGTCGAATTCGGCTTTGAATCCGGGATAGCCGTGCAGCCTCACACAAACAGGCACTTGGCGTTCAGGCAAATAATGCCCGGCATCAACCCCCCAATCTGTCGCTTCTATTATGTCGATGGCGTGATCCTTGACGATGGCGGGCAGGACCTCTTTCATGCGGCGGCTGTAGCGCCAGGTGGATAAAGGGAAGATGCTCTCTAATCGCAAGAATCCGCTAAAGGGATCTTCTCTTAGACTGAATTGATGGATAGATATTCTGTCTTCGAAGCCTTTGAGGTCCCGTTGGCCTTTCCCGGTCAGTGAAACGATATGTACATTATGCCCCAGCCTGGCCAGGGCTATTGACATATTGTGGACATAACTCTCTGTTCCTGCCTGAGTGCTGAAGGAACGGATCAGATAACAGATGTTCATTTCTGCCTTGCCGTCGTGTGGCATGCGCCCCTATCCGAGGCGGGACCTTCGGTTCAGGATACTCTGCAGCGCCAGGAACGTGATGGTGATGCCCAGCAGGCAGGATGCCAAAGCGTTGATCTCGGGGGTGACCCCGAATTTCATCATCGAGTAGATCTTGATGGGCATGGTCACGATCCCGATGCCCGCGATGAAGAAGCTGGTCACGAAATCCTCGAAGCTCACCGTGAAGGCCAGAAGCGCCCCGCTGATGATGGCCGGCCGGGCCAGAGGCAAGGTGATCTTCCGGAACGCCTCCCATTCCGTGGCGCCCAGGTCCATGGCGGCGTCTTCGAGATTGTTCTCCTTCAAGGAGAGCAGTCTGGCGCGGATGGCCGCGGTCGTGTAGGGCAGCGCGATGAGCGCGTGAGCGCAGGCCAGGCTCCAGAAGTTCAACGGCATGCCCACCCGCGAGAAGAAAGACAGCAGACCTACCCCCATCACGATCTCGGGCATCATCAAGGGCGCGTTGAGCAGAGCCGAATACAGACCCCGGCCCCGGAAAGGCGCGTGGCGGGTCATGGCATAGGAGGCGAGCATGCCCATGACCGCCGCCAAGAGGCTCGCCACCACGGCCAGCTCCAGCGTGGTCGCCACGGCGCGGGCCAGTTCCGCGTCATGGAAGAGATTCCCGTACCACTGGAAGGTGAAGCCCTTCCAGGCCACGTTGCGCCTCGCCTCGTTGAAAGAGAAGGCCACCATCACCGCCAGAGGCAGATACAAGAAGGCGTAAAGGCCCGCGCAGTAGGCTTGCAGGCCGCGCCCCTTCATTCGGCCTCCTCGAATAGCCCCTGCTCCTCGAACCGGTGCCGGGCGTAGAGTCCGGAAACCAGCAGCAGGACCAGGCACGATGTCAAAGCCGAGCCGAACTGCCAGTCCTGGGACATGAGGAACTGGTTCTGGACCAGGTTGCCCACCAGATAGGTGCGCGGGCTGCCTAGGAAATCGGCGCACAGGAAATCGCCCATGCAGGGCACGAAGGTCAGGATGGCCCCGGCCAGGACGCCGGGCAATGAGAGCGGCAGCGTGACCTTCAAGAAGGCCTCGGTCTTGCCCGCGCCCAGGTCGTGCGCCGCCTCCACGTAGGAGCGCGGGATCTTCTCCAGACTCGCGTAGAGGGGCAGCACCATGAAGGGTAGGTAGAAATAGACCAGGCCCAGGATGACCGAGAACGAGGTGCCCAGGAAGGCGATGGGAGGGAGGCCCAAGTGACGCAAGAGCCCATTGAGCAGCCCTTCTCTGCCCAGGATGATGATCCAGGAATAGATGGCCACGAGCCAGGAGGTCCAGAACGGGATCATGAGCAGCGCCAGGAACAGGTCGCGCCTCTTGCCGGCCTGGAAGCTCAGGAAATAGGCCAGCGGGTAGCCCAAGAGCAGGCACAGCAGCGTGGTCGAAGTCGCATAGCATACGGTGCGCACTAGGATGGGCAGGTACTTGAGGTCCAGGGCGCGGCGGAAATTGGCCAAGGTGAAGACCCATTCGAAGGCCCCGTAAGGCCCGCGATGGGTGAAGCCCAAGCACAGCAAGGAGGCCACGGGAAGGACGAGGAATACGGCCAGCCAGAGCGTGGCCGGGGCCAGCAGGAGATGGCTGGCCGAAGACCTCTCCCCGCGGATGAGCCAGGAGAAAGTCCGGTCTACAAAGCTTTGACGTCGGACCAAGTCTCGTTCCAAAGGACGTAGGCCTCCGGGTCGGGAGGAGTGTGGTAGCGCAGGCCGCGCGCGACTTCCGGCGGCGGGAAGATTCGGCGGTCTTTGAGGACGGCGGGGTCTATCTTGGCCCTGGCCGCGGCATTCGGGCTGCCATAGCGGACCGCGTTGCAGATCTCGGCGGCCACTTCGGGACGCAGGAGGTAGTCGATGAGCCGGACCGAATCGGCCAGATGGGGCGCGCCGCGCAGCAGGCACATGGAATCCACCCACATGTAGCCCCCCTCCTTGGGAAGGGCATAGTCGAGGTGCGGGTTCTCCTTGACCGCCTGCAGCACGTCTCCGGAATAGGCCATGGCCAAAGCGGCTTCGCCGGCGACCAGGCTGTCCACGTAGGTCGCGCTGGTGTACTGCTTGACCAAAGGCTTCTGCTTGAGCAGGAGCTCCTTGGCCTCCTCGAAATCCTTCTCGACGCCGGTGGTCTCGGGATGGCCCTTGAGCAGCAGCGCCGTGCCGATGCACTCGCGCGGGCTGTCGAGCATGCAGATGCGGCCCTTGTACTTCTCGTCCCAGAGGTCCCACCAGGACGTGGGCGGCTTGGCGACCAGCTTCTTGTTGAAGCCGATGCCGGTGGTGCCCCAGAGGTAGGGGACGCTGAACTCCTGGTCCGGGTCGTAGGGCGTGCGCAGGAATCTCGGGTCGATGTTGAGGAGGTTCTTGACGTCCGCCATGGGGATGGGCGCGATGAGGTTGCCGGCCCGCAGGCGCGGCAGCAGGTAGTCGGTGGCCACGATGAGGTCGTAGCCCATGGCCCCGGAGCGCAGCTTGGCGAACATCTCCTCCTCGTCGGCGAACACGTCGTAGTTCACCTTGATGCCCGTCTCCTTGGTGAAGCTCGGCAAGGTGTCCTTGGCGATGTAGGAGGACCAGTTGAAGAAATTGACCACCCGGTCGGTCTCTTTCTTGGCGCAGGCCAGCAGCCCCGACACCAGGGGGCCCGCTGCCGGCAGCAGCAGCCCCAGGCGCAGGAAGTCCCGCCGGGTCAGGCTTGATTCAGCCACGGGCGGGCGGCTCCAGGAGCAGGATGTCGCCCCAGCGGATGTCGGCCCAGACCGGCGTGCCGTCGCGGCGCTGGGCCTGATGGCGCGCGTCCATGGACGCGGCGAGCACGGTCTTCTCCGACTTCGTGAAGAGAGATAGGAACATCTGGGTCTCGTCGCCCAGGTTGATGGTGTCGGCCAGGCGCGCGGGCAAAGACACGCAGTCGCCCCGCAAAGGCAGTTCTTCCTCGTAGCGCACGTGGATGCGCTCCGGCCGCACGGCCACGCAGAGCTCCCCTCCTTCCGGGACGGCGGGCGGCTCGGAGCAGGGCAATTCCAGATCGATCTCTCCTTCGATGCGGATGCTCGCGCAGCCGTCGTGGAAGCGCAGCAGGCGCCCGGACAGGATGTTGGCCGAGCCCATGAAGTCCGCCACGAAGCTGGTGCGCGGCTTATGATACACCTCGGCGGGAGTGCCGACCTGCTCGATGTGGCCCTGGTGGAAGACGATGATCCTGTCGGACATGGCCATGGCCTCGTCCTGGTCGTGCGTCACGTAGACGAAAGCGATGCCCAGGCGCCTCTGGATGGCCTTGAGCTCGAGCTGCATCTCACGCCGCAGCTTGAGGTCCAGGGCTCCCAGCGGCTCGTCGAGCAGCAACAGGGCGGGGCGCCCCACGATCGCGCGCGCCAGGGCGATGCGCTGCATCTGGCCGCCGGAAAGGGCGGTGGTGCGGCGGGCTTCGAAGCCGGAGAGCTTGACCAGGGCCAGGGCTTCCAGGACCCGGCTCTTGACCTCGCTTTCGGGCAGCTTTCGGATACGCAGGCCGAAGGCCACGTTGTCGAAGACGCTATAGTGCGGGAAGAGGGCGTAGTGCTGGAAGACCGTGTGCACGTCGCGGCGGTAGGGCGGCAGGTCGGTCACGTCGGCCCCCCGCAGCAGGACCCGGCCGCCGTCGGGCTGCTCGAAGCCCGCGATGATGCGCAGAGTCGTGGTCTTGCCGCAGCCGGAAGGGCCCAGGAGGGTGAGGAACTCGCCGTGGCCGACGGTGAGGCTTATGCCCGTGAGGACCCGGGTGGCGCCGAAGGACTTGGTGACCCCGATGATCTCGAGGAGGGGCCCGTCTGGCATGGCGTGATGATACTATATTTCGTCGGGGAGAGCCTTGCACCGCCGTCATGTTTTTGCGATGCTATGGCTCATGCAGCGCACGCTCGCCGCCGTGCTCCTGGGCTGCGCGCTGGGCCGCCCCGCGACCGCCCAGGACCCTGCGCCGGGTGTCTTCATCATGGGCCAGGCGCGCTTCACGGTGCTGGCACCCGAGTGCATCCGCATCGAGTACAGCACGCGGAGTCTCTTCATCGACGACCCGTCCCTCTTCGCAGGGCAGCGGCAGACCCGCTATCTCGGCTACAGCGTCGAGCAGTCTACGGGCCGGCTGGTCCTGGACACGGGCCGCATCCGGCTGACCTACGCCCCGGACGGGTGGCCCTTGAGCGTGGCCAACCTCAAGGCCGAGATCCGGGTGGGCACGCAGACCGTGACCTGGACGCCGGAGTGCAACGACGAGAGCCGCCTGGACGCCGCGCGCAGCCGCGACTGGGCCCAGGGACGTTCGCTGCGGGCTCCTGAGCTCTCCCCGCGCGCGGGCTGGAGCCTGGCGGACGACTCCGAGGGCAGGATCATCCTCAAGGACCGGAGGGCGGCGGCCCGCCCGGCCGGCCACGGCACGGACTGGTTCCTCTTCGGCTACGGCCTCGACGCCAAGGCCGGCCTCAGGGCTGTGGCCGCGGTGTGCGGGGCCCCGCCTTTGGCGCGCCGGCAGGCTCTGGACCGCGACGCTGCGGGCGCGGGCTTGCCCCCGCGGCTGCGTTCGCAACTGCAGCCGTACACCGATTCCGCCGCCTGGCAGACCCACGCCTACTCCCTGCCCATCTGGCGGCCCCTGCACCTCGAGTTCCCCCGGCAGGAGGAGGCTTACCGCCACCCCGAAGAGCGCCTCTACGGCGACTCGCTGCTGGCGGCCGCCGGCCCCGTCGCGCAGGACGTGTGGCTGCCTGAGGGAGACTGGTACGAGTTGCCCACCGGCCGGCGCGCCTTGCGCCTCTACGCCAAGGGCGGGGTCCCGCTGACCCTGCGGCCCGCCTCCGGCCCGCAGCGGGCCGTGGTGCTGCGCTGCTATCCCGGCCGCAGCGGCGAGACCGGGCGGGCCACTCTCTACGAGGACGGCGGCTCAGGCGGCGACGGAGCCTTGACCGAGGTCTCCTATCTCAGGCAGGGCGCGCGGGTGCGCATCAAGGCGGAGCCGACCCAAGGCGGCTTCAAGGGCCAGCGGCCCGAACGAGCCTACTCCATCGAGCTGCCCGGGGCGCAGGCGATCCAGGCCGCCCTGGACGGGAAGGCCGTGCCTGCGGCCTATTCGGCCCAGGAGAAGCTCAGCCGCGTCTCCATCCCGGCGCGCGGCATCCGCCAGGGCTTCACATTGTACGTCTGGCTGCGGTAGCCTCGGGCCCCTCAGCGCGCCGCCAGCCAGACCCCCGCGGCCAAGGCTTGAGCCAGGCTCATGCCGTAGAGCGGGATGAGGGCGATCCAGGCGCGGTCGCCGCTGAGCATCCAGCGCCGGACCGGCGGGAGCATGGGGATCCTCCAGAGCCAGGCGTCGCGGCGGTGGATGGCCGGGGCCAGCCACAGGGCGAGCAAGGCGAAACTCAGGCCGATGACCGCCTTGTCGACGACCAGGGCCCAGCCGATGCCCAGGCGGAGCATGGTCCAGCGCACGAAGGGGTTGCCTTCCAGGGACAGGTTCTGGCCTATGCCGTCGCGCGTCAGGACGCCGTCGTACGCCGCGAAGACGGCGTAGAGGGGCAGGCCCCCTAGGGCGATCCAGCGCAGACGCTTCTCGGACTCCGGCATCCCGGCTTCTCCCTAAGGCTTGCGCAGCGTCGGCGGGCGGCGCGGCTCGAAATGCTTGGCGTTGACTTCCTTGAACACCTTCTCGATGGTGCTGACCGCCAGGTCCATCTCCTTGGCCGTGAGGGTCAAGGGCGGCTCGATGCGCAGGGTCTTGGCCGAGAACAGCGTGCCCGCCACCAGCACGCCGTTGTCGAAGAGCCCTTTGGAGACCTCGTAGCCGATGGCGTCGGTCGGGAACTCGATGCCGATCATGAAGCCCTTGCCGCGCACGTCGGTGCAGAGCTTGGGGAAGCGCCGGCGCAGGGTCTTGAGCTTGTTGATCATCTCCGTGCCCATCTTGTCCGCGCGCTCCGGCAGCTTCTCGTCGAGGAGCACGTGGATGCCCGCGATGGCCGCCACGCAGGCCAGCGGGTTGCCTCCGAAGGTGGTGGAGTGCAGCCAGGGCTCGGGGAAGAGCTGCTCCCAGATGGTCTTGTTGGACACGAAGGCGCCGATGGGCATCACTCCGCCGCCCATGCCCTTGCCCAAGCACATGATGTCCGGGACCACGTTCCAGTGGTCCACGCAGAACATCTTGCCCGTGCGGCCGAAGCCGGTCTGGATCTCGTCGGCGATGAGGAGCGCTCCGAAGCGGTCGCAGAGCTCGCGCACCCTGGGGAAGTAATCGTCCGGGGGCACGTTGATGCCCCCCTCGCCCTGGATCGGCTCCAGGATCACGCCCGCGATGTCGTTGCCCACCTCGTCGGCTGACTTCAAGGCCGACTCCACGTAGTCCGCGTCGCCGTAGGGAACGTGGTAGCAGTCGGGCAGGATGGGCAGGAAGGGCTGGCGGAACTTGGCCTTGGCCGTGGCCGAGAGCGCGCCCAAGGTCTTGCCGTGGAAGCCGGAATTGGCCGCGATGAACGACTTGCGGCCCGTGTGCAGCATGGCCAGCTTCATGGCGCCCTCGACGGCCTCGGCGCCGGAGTTGCCGAAGAAGGAGAACTGCAGGTCTCCGGGGGTGATGTCGTTGACCAGCTTGGCCAGGATGGCCCGGAAGGGCTCCAAGAGCTCCTGGGAGTGCAGGGCTTGGCGCTTGAGCTGCTGCGAGACCGCCTCCACCACCTTGGGGTGGCGGTGGCCCACGTTGTATATCCCGTAGCCGCCCAAGAGGTCCAGGTACCTGCGGCCCTTGATGTCCTCGAAGCTGTTGGCGTTGTCCGCCCACTCGATGGAGATGTATTCCGTGGATACGGACTTGCGGTATTCGAGTATGCCGGGGTTTACGTGGTTGGCGTAGTAGTCCGCCGTGACCTGCGTCAGCCAGTTCTTGTCTTCGTCGTTGAGCGAGGTCTTGGCCACCAGTTCCAGGGTGCGCTGCGTCTCCTTGAGGATGTCCTGCGCGGAACTCTTCATTTTTGGGTCTCCCTGCAACGATGATGGGACTACATGAGCAACGGGTGCGCGATGGTCTCCTTGAAATTGAACACCTTGCGCCGCACAAGCTCCTTGAAGAATACGTCTGAAACGAGCAGTCCCTCGGGCGCGGCCACCCCGGACGGGGCCGTGGTGTGACCCAGCACGAGCATCTCGGCCGCCACCGCGCCTGTGAATCCCACGCCCATGGCGCCGGCGGTGAGCAGGCGCGTGGCCCGCATCTCGCAGTCCCAGGTCTTGACCAGGGGCCGGCGGTGGCGCGCGCCCGATATCTTGACCCGCATGACCTCGAAGTCGGCGGGCGTGCCCGCTGGCGCGGTCGCGCTCTGATGGGCCAGCGCGGTGACGAACTGCCGCGGCGATATGCGTTGGCCATCAACGGCGATGGGCGCGTCCTTGTCCAGGCCCATTCCCATCAGGAAGGTGAGCTGGCGCCGGACCACCTCGGGATAGACGATCTTGAAATGGAGGTTCTGCACGCCGGTGCCCTTGAGATGACCGGGCAAGGTCGCGGTCTCCGAATGGATCACGGTCACGGCCGAGCAACGGCCCAGAGGCTCGGGGAAATCGAGCTCTTCGGGCCCGGAGTGCGCCGGCACGGCGCGCATGCGCCCGTCCAGGAGGACCGGGGCCGGCGCCGCGTACTCTTCTAGCATGGTCCTGATGGAGAAGGGCGGCAGGAAGGCCTCCTCGCTCAAGGACGGGTCGTGGCTGGCGTCGTAGATGGCTACGGTCTCGATGGCCTCGAAGGAGGGCGCCATGCGCGAGACCATCATGTTGGTGATGCCCGGCGTGGAGCCGCAGCCCAGCACCGCGCGCAGGCCCGCGCGCCGGAACTGGCGATCGCGCGCGAGCTGGCGCAGGGTCATGTGGAAGAGGCCGCCCAGGTCCACGTAATGGGCTTTGAGGGCCAAGGCCAGGTCCATGGCCTTGAGGTTGTGCTCATACCAGACGCAGTTGAGCAGGGCCTGGCTGCCGCGCAGGGCCCTGGCGGCGCCGTTGGTGTCGGTTATGTCCACCCGGATGGTGCGGATCTTGCGGCGCTGGGGAATCTTGGCCAGGACCGCCCGCGCCCGGTCGAGGCTCAAGTCCGCGGCCAGGACGCGTTCCACCTTCGGGTTGGCCGCCAGATCATGGAGCGCGGCCTCGGCCATGAGGCCGAAGGCGCCCAGCACCGCTATCTGCATGGGAGAAACCCCGGGAAAATCGACTAAAATCCGATACTCAGTGATACTGTACAGCCTGTATCGGGCAGCATTATACCAGTTCGCTCAAGAGGGTGTCAAAGACGGATGCCCTGGACAGAGCTGCGGCTTTGGGGCTACACTATGGCCGCTTGATGATTTCCGATGAAGGCCTGCTGGATTTCTGCCGCGCCCTGGCCGACGCCGTGCGCAGCGGCCTGCCTTTGGGCGAGGCTCTCGAGATCCTGGCCAAGTCCTCAAGCCAAGGCCGGGCGCTGAGGGGCGCGGCGAAGCTGACAGCTGGCGGCCGTCCGCTCCACGAGGCGCTCCAGGCGCAGAAGATCTTCCCCCCGGTCTTCATCGCTTTGGTCCGGGCCGGCGAGGAGAGCGGCAAGGTCGACGAGTTCCTCGACCGCTTCGCCGACTGCCTCGAGGTCCGCGTCGATTTCCGCAGGCGGCTGCAGCGCGCCTTCATGTATCCGGCCTTCACGGTTCTCCTGGCCGCGGGGGTGTTCCTGTTCCTTTCCCTCAAGGCCGTTCCCATGATAATCGAGCCGCTGCTCAGCGCCGGCGTCGCGCCGCCCCGGGCTCTTTGGCTGCAGAGCCTCAGCGAGTATCTCTCCGAGCACTGGCAGGTGATCCTGGTCTTGCTCATCGCGGCGGGTCTGGCGCTGCGGGCGCTGGCGCGCTCAGGTCCCGCGCGCAAGCTGTGGGCCTTGGCCGGGCACTGGCTGCCGGTGTTCAGGTTCGCGGCCGTTCATTCCCGGCTCCACCAGATCTGCACCACCATGGGCCTCCTGCTCAAGGCGGGGATCCCTTTCGGCACGATGATGGACGTGCTGGGCCAGTTCTTCCAGGACGATTCCGTGACCCGCCGCCATTTCTCGCGGGCGTCGGCGCTGCTGTCCAAAGGCGGCACCTTCTGCGAGAGCGTGGGCGGCTGCCTGCCTCCGGATGACCGACGCAGCCTGGAGATCGCGGAGAAGTCGGGGCGGCTCGACGAAGCGCTGATCCGGCTGGGCAAGACTCATTACGACCTGCATTCGCATCGGATGAAGCTGCTGGCCACGGGCTTCAAGATATCGGCCACGGTCGCCTTGGCGCCGCTGTGCTTCGGGCTCATCATGGCTCTGCTCTGGCCGGTCTTGTCCTCCTTGAGCGCAGTGAAAGGATTCATCGCGGACCCACGCTCCTTCGGCTCAGCCCCGGCTGGCGACCGGGAGCCGTCGCTGAGCGGCGTGCAGGGGCGGTCGGGCGCAGGCTCCCACGGCGGCAAGGGCTCCGGTTGGTCGCGTTTCAACGAATCGCGGGCCAAGGAGATCGTGGACTTCATGTACAAGCATGCGCCGAGCCGCGGCGGCGCGGGCGGCGGCGAGTGGAAGAAGCCCAAGCTGGGACCGATGCCCCCGATGAAGGGCGTCCAGTTGCGGAAGATACAGCCCACTTCCGTCCAGTCGAGCGATTTCAGCGGGTCAGGGAAATTCCGGAACTAGCGAGGGGACTCTTTGCGGCCCAGACTGTCGGCCAGGAACACCCCGGCTCCCAGGCCCGCGCCGATGAGGAGTCCGCTGAGCAGGTCCAGCGGCGAGGGCACGAAGCTCCCGGGATGCCAGCGCCCCTGCGCGTAGGAAGGGACGATGCGCAGGAACAGCGACAAAGACAGGTAGCCGGCCAAAGACCCCAAGACGGCGCCCACAGCGCCGAGCCAGCGGCGGCGCGGGCACAGCAGCGCCCCCAGGGCCAGCGTCGTCCCCCAGGTGCCCAAGGAATGGGCGGCCAGCACCAGCCAGTACCAAGCCAAGGTCGGAGGGGCGCCGGCTTCCATGCCCCAGCGCGCCGTGCGGGTGAACAGGGCCATGGGCAGGGCGATGCCGAGGAAGGCTCCCCAGGCCCCGACCAACGTGATGCCCGGACGCAGAGACAGCCCGCAGGCGATGCCCCCATAGAGCAGGCCGAGATAGAGCGCGATGTCGAAGAAATGGGGGCCGTAGGGGCCCTTGAGCCAGGACTCGGCCCCGGCGCGCAGGCACGCGGTCACCAGGATATGGCCCAGGACCGCGCCCGCGAAACCGCCGGCCAAGCCGCGCAGCAGGGCCGCGGAAAGGCCGGGGATGGCGGGGCGTTCGTTGGTCACAGGCAGAACTGCCGCTGGCTGCGCGGGAGGTAGCGGCCGCAGCCGGGCCGGCCCAGCAGCCGGCCGCGGGAGACCATGCGCTGGCCGCGCAGGAACACCTCCCGGACGGCGCCGTGCACGGCGATGCCTGCGAAGGGCGTGTAGTCCACGGCGTGGTGCAGGTCGGCCGCGGCGATGGTCGTGCGGTGCTTGGGGTCGATGAGCACGATGTCCGCGTCGGCGCCGGGTCCCAGATGGCCTTTGCGGGGATAGAGGCCGAAGACCTTGGCCGGTCCCGTGGCCGTGAGCTCCACGAATCGGGCGGCCGAGATGCGGCCCTTCTGCACGGCTTCCCACATGAGGGGCAGGCGCGTCTCCACGCCCGGAGCGCCGCTCGGGATGAGGGAGAAGTCCTTGGCCCCGCGGTCCTTGCCGGGCCGGTCCGGCCGCGAGCGCATCGCGAAGGAGCAGTGGTCGGTGGCCACGGCTTGGAACTCGCCTGCGGCCAGGCCCTGCCAGAGCGCCTCGCCGTGCTCCCGGGAGCGCAGGGGCGGCGAGATGACGAAGCGCGCGGCGGCCGGGCCCGGCCGCTCGTATTCGCGCGAGTCGAGGTAGAGGTACTGCGGACAGGTCTCAGCCAGGATCGCCGTGCCGCGGGCCCGGCCGCGGCGCACCTCATCGAGCCCGGGCGCGGACGAGAGGTGCACGATGTAGACCGGGGCTCCGGCCGTCTCGGCCAGCGCCGCGGCGCGCCGCACGGCCTCCGCCTCCAGGGCCGGGGGGCGGGTCAGGGCGTGGAAGCGGGCCGCGGTGCGGCCTTCGGCGCGGGCTTGCCGCACGAGCTCCGCGATGGCCGCGCCGTTCTCGCAGTGCAGGCTCACCAAAGCCCCGAGCTCGTTGGAGCGCTGGAGCGCTCTTAAGATCGCTCCATCGTCGCTCATGAGGACCCCGGGATAGGCCATGTAGAGCTTGAAGCTGGTCACGCCCTCGCGCACCAGCCGGCCCATCTCGCGGCTGGCGCGCGCCGAGAGGTCGGTGATCGCCATGTGGAAGGCGTAGTCGGCCCAAGCTCGGCCCGCGGCCTTGGCCTGCCACTGGTCCAGCGCGGCCAGGAGGCTGCGGCCCGGGGTCTGGGTCGCGAAGTCGATGATCGTGGTGGTGCCTCCGCAGAGGGCCGCCCGGGTCCCGGTCTCGAAGTCATCAGCCGTGGTCCCGCCGGGATAGGGCATGTCGAGATGGGTGTGGGCGTCCACGCCGCCCGGCACCGCGATCAGGCCGCGGGACTCCAGGGCCTCGCGGGCCGGCCCCAGGGCCTCGCCCACGGCCGCGATGCGGCCGTCGGCCACGGCGATGTCCGCCACGAAGCTGTCGCAGGCGCTCTGGACGGTGGCGTTGCGGATGACGAGGTCGAAGGGCTTGCCGGCGGCCATTATTGGTTCTGGATGCGTCCGTTGAGCTGCCCGAGCCGTTCCGCCACGGGCGGGACGTTGAGGAATTTCTTCTCCCAGGTCAGCACCCGGTTGTCTTCTATGGGCAGGCGCAGCTGGTACTTGTTCTCCTCGGAGTTGTGCTCGAACTGCGTGCCGTAGATCTGGGGCTGGCCCATGGCCATGAGGTAGCGGTCCAAGGAGGAGGCGGCCAGCCAGCGCGCGGGTCGGTGCCCGTTGATGGCGGACATGACCGCGAGGCGGTGGGCGGTGAGGAAGTCCTTGGCCTCGCTGCCGTGCAGAAGAATCACCGCCGCCCGGTAGAGGTCCAAAGAGGTGTTGACCTCGCCTTTGGACATCATGTCGAGCGTCATGGCCTTGCGCATGGCGTCGCGGTGCTTGAGCTCGGTCACGGCCTGGGGCGAGTCGTAGACCTTATGCCGGTCGCTTTGGTCGGCCTGGTAGATGTCGTCCAGCTGCAGATTGTCGGTCTCAGGCGGCATGGCGTTCTGATTCTAGCTTATTTGATGACCTGTATCCTCCCGATGGAAGGCTGGGGCACCAGGGCCTTGGAGAGGGCGCCGACTCCTCCCGCGACGTAGAGGGTCGCCACGATGACCACGCTGGAGAGGAGGATGCCCACGGCGACGTTGCCTTTCATGAGCTCCTGGCCTTCCTGCATCCGGCGGGTGAACCGGCCGAAGAGGCGTAAAGTGAGCGATATGGTCAGTACGGCCAGGAACAAGGACAGGCCCAGGTGCGCCAAGCCCAGCAGGAGCATCTGCCAGAGGGCCAGGGGCGCGGTGTCGGGCGCGGTCATGTAGAGGCGGAACATGCCCACCACGGATTCCATGCCCTTCTGCAGGAAGACGGAGGCGCAGATGAGGATGGTGCCGACGAGCAGGCCGGTGGCGACGTTGCCTTTCTTGATCTCGGCTTCCATGTCGAAGTCGGGGTTGGCCCGGATGAAGACGCGGTAGGTCACGAAGATGACCGCGCCCGACATCAAGACCGCCAGCAGGAACTCGAAGAGGCTCACCAGCACTCGCATCAGGAACATGATCGTCTCCTTGGTTTTCGGGGCTCACCCCGAGCTGTTCGTGAACGGCTCCACCTGGAATCCTTCCGCGGCCTGCAGCATGGGCATGGTGTCCACGCCCACCTGGCCCGGGGGCAGCCAGGCCGGCCCGGCGGGCTCGATGAGGACGTAGCGCAGGCCCTGCCACTCCACGAAAACCTCGCCTTGGGCGGGCAGGCGGAGGATGGCCATGAGGTAGTGCTCGGGCACGGCGATGCCCACGATGCGCATGCTGGACCAGTTGGACAGGATGGAGGCCAGCAGGGCGGTCTTGGTGTCGCAGTCGCCCCAGCCGCGGACCATGGCCATGGCCGGGGGCAGGATGCCGCCGGTGTGCTTGCCGCCCTCGAGGTCGGCTGGGACCTGGTAATGCAATGCGGTCTGGACCATGGCCGCGGCCGCGCCCACCAAGGTCTCGGGGTCGTAGTGGTTGCGCGCGGCGACGGAGTCCAATGCCAAAGCCACGGGCCGGAGGGCCGCGAGGCTCCTCTTGGCGATGGCGGGGACGTCCGCCGTGACGACGTTGCCGGCCAGGAGCTTGAAGCCTTTGGAGGCGAGGTGGTCCCGGCGCTTGCGCTCGTACTCGGCCTGGAGGTTGGCCATGGCGCTGTCGAGCTGGGATTGGGTCTTGTGGGTGGCCACCGCGAGCTTGAAGGCGCTTTTGCGGGCGTCGTTGTGCCATTGGGACAAGGCGTCGAGGCCGGCCTGGCTGTACCAGAAACCGTCGCAGTATGCGGCGTAGGAGTTCCTGGGGATCTGGTAGCGGACCTGGAGCCGGTCTCGGTTGAAGTTCTGGAAAGAGTACTCGGCGAAGAAGGAATCCGGGGTCCGGCCGAGGCGCTGGGAGGCGCGGGCCTGGCCTTGGGGGTCGTTGCGGCCGGCCGGCTGGGAATAGCGGCCGGTGACGCGGGGGAAGATGGCCTGTTCGCAACGCCAGCAGAGGCGTGCGGCGGCGGCGTAGCAGAGGATGCTCAGGGCCGTCGCGACCCGGAGGGAGAGCCCGGCGCGCATGGGCAAAGATACCATTTTCAGCGACGGGGGATGCCGCTGAAAATTGCTAGAATCCGGGGGCGTTCGGACCACCAGCATGCCGCCGACCACCCGAAACCTGACCATCTTCTTGACCGACATCAAGGGGATCTCGGCCAAGACCTCTCGGCGTGCCCGCACCGGGATACTCGAACTGCTGGCGTCCCATCATCAGTCCATCGTCAGGCCTATCCTGCAGGACAAGGGCGGTCGGATGGTCAAGACCATCGGCGACGCCTTCCTGATGGTTTTTGACAGCCCGACGGATGCTGTCCTGGCCGGCGTGGCCGTGCAGGAAGCCCTGGCCCTGCACAACCAAGGACTCCCTGAGGCGCGGCGCCTGCAGATCCGCATCGCCGTCAACTTGGGCGAGGTCCTGCTCGCGGACAACGATGTCTCCGGAGAGCCGGTCGACATCGTCGCGCGTCTGTGGGCAGCGGCCAAGCCGGGAGAGGTCTACTTCACCGATGCCGTCTACCTGGCCATGAACAAGTCCGAGGTCTCCATCGGCGAAGTGGACTCCTTCACTTTCAAAGGCATCCCGCACACGATCCGGGTCTACCAGGCGCGCCGGCGGCGGTCGGCCGACGGGACGCAGGAACAGCCGCAGTCCTTGCCGCGCAGCACCTCCGACCCGGCGCCGGTGGAGGACTTCGTCCACCTCCCCCCGGCCGAAGCGCCTTCCCCTGTGCCCGTCTATCAGCCGCCGGAGGAGGCCCTGCCATCCCCCCAGCCCGCGTCCCGGCCCGGCCCCGCCGAGGACCTCGTCGCCGCGGCGCCGGCCGAGCCAGCCCCCGTCGAGCATGCCGTAGCCGAAGAGCCCCCATCCTCTCCGCCCGCGTCCCGGCCCAGCCCCACCGAGGACCTCGTCGCCGCGCCGCCAGCCGAGCCAGTCTCCGTCGAGCATACCGTAGCCGAAGAGCCCCCGCAGCAGTACCAGGC